>NZ_JBSSCZ010000021.1:0-62282 GCF_054060215.1 Thermostichus sp. OS-CIW-30
TTCTCGTTTTGACAAATTGGCCAGGAACTTCTTGAGTTTTCTCTATCTCGTCAGTGCTCTCTTTTGGCTCAAATGAAAGATCAACACAACCTAGAGCTTGCGGGAATAGAACTCAACCACCAAAAGCTCGTTGACCGGGGCGCAAATTTGCTCGCGGGGGGGCAATTCCTTGATGCGTCCGCGCAGCTTTTCTTTGTCAAACTCCAGGTAGTCCGGCAAAAACAACCCCGGATACTCCGCGTAGGCGGCCACCAGCTTGCGGGAAGATTCCTTGTTTTTTACTGTAATCACATCCCCCACTTTGCAGCCATAGCTGGGAATGGTTACCTTTTGGCCGTTAACCTCTATGTGGCCGTGGCTCACGAGCTGCCGAGCTGCCGGAATGGTTGGAGCCATGCCCAGACGAAACACGATGCAATCCAACCGCATTTCCAGCATTTGCAGCAAGGCCAAACCGGTGGATCCCTTGGAGCGCCGTGCCTTGCGCATGTAGCGGATCATCTGCCGCTCGCTCAGCCCGTAGTTGAAGCGCACCTTCTGCTTTTCTTCTAAGCGAATGGCATATTCGGATTTTTTCTTGCGCTCGGCGCCATGCATACCGGGCGGGTTGGTATTTTTGGGGCGCTTGCGCGTCAAGCCGGGCAGATCAAGTCCCCCGAAGCGACGAATAATTTTTAGGCGGGGGCCTGTGTAGCGGGACATGCGGGCATTTCTCCGAAATCAGCAAACAAAGTCAGCAAGAGATGGTCAGCTGGGGAGCAAGAGGACGAGGCACCAAAAGAATCGGCGATCTACTATATTAAGCGTTTAGTTCCTGCTTTGGACAAGGGGTCAAGGCTGTCTTTTGGGATCCCGTCTCCACCGTTGTATTCACCCTGTCAGTCGTAGTGAACCCCCAGCTGGGTGCGGATGAAAGCGCGATCTTCGCTGAGCAGGCCGTTGAGGGTGCGCCGTTCCCCCAAGATGGGATCCGGATCCAGGCCGATGGCTTCCAAGTCGGCCAGCACCATCAGCTCCACCAACTGCGGGAAGCTCACCTTGGGCTCCCATCCTAGGACTCGCTTGGCTTTTGAAGCATCCCCCAACAGCAGATCCACCTCGGTTGGGCGGTAGTAGCGGGGATCGATCTCGATCAACACTTGGTCTTTGTACAGCCCCTGTTCGGCTTGGCCGGAGCCTTTCCAGGTAATCGGCAGGCCCACCAGCGCGAAGGCCCGTTCCACAAACTCGCGCACAGTGTGGGTTTCCCCGGTAGCCAGCACATAGTCATCCGGCTGGGGTTGTTGGAGCATCATCCACATCCCCTCGACGTAGTCTTTGGCGTAGCCCCAGTCCCTCTTGGCATCCAGGTTGCCCAGGTAGAGCTTGTCCTGTTTGCCGGCCACAATGCGGCTGACGGCGCGGGTGATCTTGCGGGTTACAAAGGTTTCCCCTCGCCGTGGGCTTTCGTGGTTGAACAAGATACCGTTGCAGGCGAAGAGGTTGTAGGCTTCGCGGTAGTTGACCGTCTGCCAGTAGCCGTACACCTTGGCACAGGCATAGGGGCTGCGCGGGTAGAAGGGGGTGGTCTCCTTTTGCGGGATCTCCTGCACCAGGCCGAACATCTCCGAGGAGCCTGCCTGGTAAAACTTCACCCGGATCCCGGTGCGCTGCTGGTAGTCGCGGATGGCCTCTAGAAGACGCAGCGTGCCCATGGCCACTGCATCAACAGTGTATTCCGGCGCATCAAAGCTCACCCGCACGTGGGATTGGGCCCCCAGGTTGTACACTTCCGTCGGCTGCACCTGTTCCAGGATCCTGCGCAGGGTGGTGCCATCCGTGAGATCCCCGTAGTGAAGGAATAGCCTAGCCTGGGGGTCATGGGCATCCACGTAGATGTGGTCGATGCGGTCGGTGTTGAAGGTGCTGGCGCGGCGGATGATGCCGTGAACTTCGTAGTTTTTCTTCAACAACAGCTCGGCCAGATAGGAGCCATCCTGTCCGGTGATGCCGGTAATTAGGGCACGTTGGGTCATAGAGCTGGGGGCAAAGACTAGGAAAACACCAAAAATCAAAATGGCCTGAGGCTCAAGTCCAATGGCAAAACTCAAACCTCAAAGCGGAGACCTTGAAGCTAGAACATTATAGTGCAGCGGGACTCCTTCTCCTCAGGCAGGGCCCGCCGAGGCACATTCCTGGCCAAGGGTGTGGTCTTTCAACCGTTGCAAAGCGGCAGTCAGGGCTGTGGGCCAGGGATCCGGCTGGCGCAGTTGTCGCACTCCCTGGGGCAGGCACAGCACAGAGGCGCGGCTGGTGCGGGCAATGGCTTCCAGATCCGGCAAGGGATCCAGCAGCAGCCCTTTTTCCATAACTTTGCGCAAGAGCGGTTCGTAGCCAGGAGGCGGGGGCTCGTCAGCATGGCCCAACAAGTCTCCTTCAGGGCCGCGAAAGATCTGCTTGCGACCGGGAAGGGTGGCTTTGGCAAAGGAAGCTTTGGCCACTGGGATCCCATTGATTTCCACCAATTTGTACACCCCGTTTACGCCTTCTCCAGTTACCAGGCGGGTGCCCACCCCATAACCGCTGATGGGGGCTTGGGAGCGATGCAGGCGCTCGATCTCGTATTCGTCCAAATCCCCACTGACGAACACCGGGGCGCCTTGAGGCAAAATTTGTTTCACCCGGCGAGAGAGATCTTCCAAATCTCCCGAGTCGATGCGCACCCCGCCGATTTCCCCCTGGGATCCCAGTTGATCTGGGCTTCTGGCCGCAAAGAGCTGGGCTGCTGTGCGCGCCCCTTGGATGGGATCGTAGGTATCGATTAGAAGCGCAGCTTGGGGAAAGTAGCGCCGAAAGGATTGAAAGGCGCGGGTTTCGTCTCCCGAGAGAGCAGCAATGGCCATCACTAGGGAATGGGCCATGGTTCCTGCCGGCTTGCGCCCCAATTTCAGGGCTGCCAAGACGTTGGAGGTGGCATTGAACCCTGCCGCCAGAGCCGCCCGGGCTGCCCACAGCCCCGCCTGGGGACCAAAAGCTCGCCGGGTGCCGAACTCCAACAAAATGGCCTCATCCCCTGCTGCATCTCGCATACGGGCCGCCTTGGTGGCGATCAGGGTCTGGTAGTTAAAGGTGGACAGCAAGTAAGTTTCCACCAGTTGGGCTTGCCAGAGGGGGGCTTCCACCCGCAACAGGGGCTGGTTGGCGAAAATGGCGGTTCCTTCCGGCACCGCCCACACATCCCCCTCAAACCGGCAGCGGGCCAGCAGCTCCCAAAAGCGCTCCGGCGCATCGGCGAAAATGCCCGTTTCCCGCAGCGCTCGCAAAGCCTCGGGGGCGAAGCTCAGTTGCTGCAGATAGTCCACTGCCTGGGTGAGCCCCATGGCGATTAGGTAGCCATAGTCGGTGGGCAGCCGCCGCACAAACAGCTCAAAGGCAGCGGGCTGAGACTCTAGCCCTTCCCCCACGTAGCAGGCGGCCATGGTGAACTGGTACAGGTCGGTTAGCAGGCCATAGTCTTGGGGCCGCAACGACGAGAAATCAGGGCTCAACATGAAAAACCTCGGGGCAGAAGCCAGTGGGGAACGGCGGGATCGAGCAGAGGGCTGTTGCGAAGGTTATAGTGAAACTTACCATAAGTAAGGCTGCTTGTAGGGATCCACCAGAAGCATCACAACCCCAAAAAACCCTAAAAATCGGCCTCGACAAGACACCAAACCCAAACTCAGCCAGAAATACAGGCGGCCATCTGGACAAAATCTTGCCCCCAACTTATAGTGAAACCAACCATAAGTGTTACCCGTCCAACTCTATCGAGCGGGTGCAAGCCTGGTCAATCCAGCCCCCACCGGAAGAACGCCATGAATACCACTCTACAGGAGCTAACTGTTAAGGCTCCAGCGGGCCTTCCCCCCCACTTTGATCCGGAGCGGGTGGGAGAGATTTGGCGCGTGCCCTACCAACAGCGGGCAGCAGAAGCCGAGCTCTGGGCCAAGGAGCAAGGGATCCCGCCGGCAGAGGCGGATCGGGTGCGGGTGGGCTTGCTGCTCATTGATGTGCAGAACACCTTTTGCATTCCCGGCTTTGAGTTGTTTGTGGCCGGTTCCGGCGGATTGGGAGCGGTGGAAGACAATCGACGGCTTTGTCAGTTCATCTACCGCAATTTGGCTTGCCTCACCCAGATCATTGCCACTCTCGACACCCACACGGCCATGCAGATCTTCCACCCCGTCTTTTGGGTGGACGCGCAGGGAGCCCATCCTGAGCCGGCCACGGCCATTTCGGCAGCCGATATCCGCTGCGGACGCTGGCGGGTTAACCCCGCCATGGCTGCCAACCTCACCCAGGGGGATCTGACGCGGTTGCAGGTCTACGCTCTGCACTACGCCGAGCAGTTGGAGCAGGGGGGAAAATATCCCCTCATCGTCTGGCCCTACCACTCCATGCTGGGGGGGATTGGCCATGCCCTGGTGCCAGCGGTGGAGGAGGCGATTTTCTTTCACGGCATGGCCCGCTGCAGCCAGCCCAGCCTGCAGCTCAAGGGAGCCAATCCCTTGACGGAAAATTATTCCGTGCTTAGCCCGGAGGTTTTGACTGGGCCGGAAGGGGATCCCATCGACGAGAAAAATGAGCTCCTCATCCACCACCTGCTGCAGTTTGACGCCCTGATCGTGGCTGGCCAAGCCAAAAGCCACTGCGTGGCCTGGACGGTGAGCGACCTGCTGCAAGAGATCCAGGCCACGGATCCCAGCTTGGCCAAGAAAGTCTACCTTCTGGAGGACTGCACCTCGGCGGTGGTGATCCCCGGCGTTGTGGATTTCAGCGAACAGGCGGAGGCCGCTTTCGCCCGCTTTGCGGAAGCAGGAATGCACCGAGTGCGCTCCACGGATCCCATCTGGGAGTGGCCTGAGTTTCCCCGGGATCCCAGCTGACCTCCAACATCCGGTATGATGCAGCAGGATCCTCTGCTGGAGCAGCCCTGTGTACGGTCGCGGTAGCGGTGCGGAGCACTCTCGCGGTAGCGGTGCGGAGCACTTTTGGGATCCCCGCCCTGAGGCCAGTTCCACCGTCTCCAGCAGTCTGCGCCCCCCCAGCGGTGCCCGGGATCTCCTGCCGCGGGAAGTACAACGGCGGGAGAAGCTGGAGGCTCAGCTGACCCGGGTTTTCCGGCGCCATGGCTACCAGCGCATCATCACTCCCACCCTAGAGCGGCTGGAAACGCTGCTGGCGGGGGGATCCATCCGCGCTGAGTCGGTGCTGCAACTGCGGGATGGCGAAGGGACGATGCTGGGGCTGCGCCCCGAGTTCACTGCTTCCATTGTGCGGGCGGCAGCCACCCGTCTAGCCGGTGGGCCTTTGCCGTTGCGGCTCTACTACCACGGCAGCGTTTTTCGCAACAGCCGGCGGGAGGAGGGATCCTACAGTAGCCAGGAGTTTTTTCAGTCCGGAGTGGAGCTGATCGGGGCAGGGGGATGGCTGGCAGATGCCGAGATTCTGCTGCTGCTGGCCGATTGCATTCGCTCGGTCGGCATCTCCTCTTGTGAGTTCTCTTGGACGCTGTTGCTGGGAGATGTCAGCCTCACCGAGAGTTTGCTCAGCGCCGTTGCCCCCACGGCTCAAGCGGCAGTACGCCGTGCCATTGCCCAGCTCGACTACGTTTACCTGGAATCGGCCCCTCTGCCGGAAGCCGCCCGCCAGATTGGCTTGCAGATTCTGGGGCTGCGGGGCCAGCCCGGCTCAGTTCTTTCTGACCTGGCTCAGTTGCCTGTCCCGCCTGAGCGGCTGCGGGATCTGCGGCAGCTCTGCCAGGTGCTGGAGGAACATGGGGTGCGGGTGGTGCTGGATCTGAGCTTGTTGCAAACCCTGGCCTACTACACCGGCATCGTTTTTCAGGCGGTGGCGAGCGGGGAGATCATTGCTCTGGGGGGACGCTACGACCGGCTGTACGCCCTCTACAGCCCTCAGCAGGTCGAACAGCCGGGGATCGGCTTTACCCTTCTGCCGGATACGCTGCTCCGGCTCTTGCCCCCCGATCCCCAAACCGAGGAGATGGGCTGCAAACGGTTGGTGGTGCCCCTGGTGCCGGCAGGGATCCCGGCGGCGCTGGCCTTGGCCGCCCGCTGGCGAGAAGAGTGCACCGCACCGCTGACGCGAACGGAGGCGGTGGAGCTGGAATTGCTGGATCGGGCCCCTGAAGAGATCGAAGCCTATGCCCGCCAATGTCGGATCCCGGAGATCGCCTGGGTACAAGCCGACGGCAGCTACCACATCACCCACCCGGGCTAATGCTGGCAAGGTTGACCTCCCAACAGAGACGGGGCTGCACCAGTTGCAACAGGTGTTGGCGAATGCGTTCCAACTGCCGGATGGCCCTCTGCACCCCTGGCGCAAACGGCTGACGGGATCCCTGCGCCCAAAAATGCTGCTGCAAATAATCGATCAGCCACAGTTGTGCCGGCAGCTCCAAACTGGCCACCGCTCTGCCCAATTCCAATGCCTGCTGGAGAGAAGAGTGCCAGGGCCAACGTTTGAGTTCCTCAAGGAGCGACGGCGGGATCTGCTGCAGGTGCTGGTGGGCCAGCAAGGCCAAGCCGGGGCTGCCCTGGGCCAAGGCAATCAGCTCGGATCGAGGGATCCCTGCCAGATCTGGGCAACCCAACCCACTCAGCACCCGGTCGACCTCTTCTGGGCTGAGGCGGCGAAAAGGCACCATCTGGCAGCGGGACAACAGCGTCGGCAGCAGGGAGGCCGCCTGGGGGGCGATGAGAACAATGTGGGCCGGGCCGGGCTCTTCCAGAGTTTTCAACAAAGCATTGGCAGCGCTTTCCGCCAAGGTTTCGGCTCCCTCCAGCACCACCACTGCTCGGGATAGCGGGGCGGAGCCCTTTCGCTGGGCTCGAATCGGCTTGCGGGCACAGAAGCGGGATACCCCCTGCACCTGCTCCAGGCGAATTTGGGGCGGCGAGCGCCGTTGCAAGGTTTGCGCCTCCGGGGAGTCTGCCGCAATTAGGCGGCCTTGGTGCAGGTAGGTGGGGCTGACCCAGTGGAGATTGGGATGGTTGCCCGCCAGCAGCCAACGGCAGTGGGAGCACTTGCCGCAAGGGATCCCGGAGCTGGATTCGCACAAGAGGGCCTGGGCAAACCAACGGGCCATCAGCTTCCGCCCCACCCCTTGGGGGCCCAAGAAGCAGTAGCTGGAAGTCACCCGCCCCTTCTCCAGGGCCGCCACAAGCAGTCGTGCCGCCATCTCCTGCCCGACAATGTGCTGTGGAGGCAAGACCTTCATCCGCTTGACGGTCTCGGCGCTCGGACGGAGTTCTGGCATATCTCAGCATCCGCTGGCAGAAGCTGGCAGGAAATGTTTGCGAAAATACTGCAGCGTCTCCGGTCGCAATAACCCCCGCTCCACCAAGGGATCCCCCCAGTGGGGCGAAGATTCATCCATCGGCGGCAAGGACTCCAGCACTTCAGCAGCCAACAAGTCGGCAGCCTTGAGGAACTGATACATTTACGCTGAACACTGCTGAACATCACTGTTCAACTATGCAGCGATAGCATTCTGTTTGTTTCCATTCGCGTTAGCGGGACGGAGTCCAAACAGAATGGCGGTATCCCGCAAAGCTTTGAGTAGAATACCCAAAGCGCAGTTTCCGTGTCGTCTTACTACCAATTTTCTGCTTTGCTTTGGCTACCATGTTGGCAGACTCGAAAGTAAACAGAAAGATCAACTGGTAGTAATCCGTACTGAACATATTATACATTATTTTCAGTATAGTTGAGCTTATTATTGACTAGAGTCATGCTCTCCCACCGTGCGGCACCCCGACAAACGGGCAGAATACCCCCCATCCGCAAAGAACTTGAAAGTGCTATGCCTCCGGCACCCTACCGGGAACCGCACCGCTACCGCGACCGTGGTTGCCTTCAGGCCGGTACACTCGCCAATGACCGCGGTCAGCTTGCCCCCCGACTGTTGCCAGCGGCTGAGGATGTCTTGGATCTGGGGCCGATCCAGCAAGCCCGCTGCCTGCAAGTTTTGGAACAGATGCCTGGCCCATGGGGTGAGTTCTGCCAACAAGGGATCCGTCGGCGTATCCTCAGGAGTGTCGGCGTCGGTCTCGGGTTCCTCCGGTCTCCCCGTAAGGACTGCGTTTCGCTCACGCAAGCGTGCTGGCTCATCTTTGGCGGTTGAACCAGAGAAGTTGGCTGCTCTCAACTGAGCCTGCGCTGCCTCGGCGATCAGCTTTTGCTGTTCGTAACTCACCTGCAGCAGACGGTTGCGATCGCGTTAGCGGTGCGGAGCACTTTTCTGCTCAATCTTGAGATTCTCCTGTAAAGTCTCCAGGCTCTGCCGATAGGCCGCTAGCAGCTCTCGCGCGTCTCGCAGTTCCACCGTCAAGTTGGCCTGCTGCTGTTGAAGGGCGCTGAGGCGGGATCCCGTGGTTTTCAGTTGTTGTTGAGCTTGCTCCAAGGCTTCTTGGCGGGCTTGCAGGGATCCCTCCAGTTGGACAATGCGCTGGTCGGCTTCGGCCTGTTCTGTCCTGAGCTGAAGGATCAGGGCTTGGCTCTGCTGTAGTTGCTCCTCCAGTTGGGCAATGTGCGCTTCGTAGTCACGGTTGGCTGCCATCAGCCGCGCCATTTCCGCTTGCAGTTGTTGTAGCTGCACCTGTAAGCTTTCCACCTGCTCTGGGGGAACATAGCCGGAAAGCCGCGCCATTTGGGCCTCGTGCTCTTGCTGTAACTGAGCGTAGCGCTCTTGCCACATCTGCAAAGCGGCCCTCAGCTCCGCAATCTGTTGCTCCAAGGCGGCAACCTGCTCTGGCCAGAAGGAATCCAGATGCCGGGATAGAGCAGCCTCTGACTCTGCAGCTTGCTGGGCAAGTTGGGCCTGCAACTGATCCCGCTCCGATCGGAGCTGCTGGATTTGATGAAGCGCTGCCTCCAATTGGGCGCGTAGGTCAGCCACAACGCTGCTGGGCACCGAGTCCAACTGGCGTTTCTGCAGAATCTGGATTTGCTCTTGCAACTGCTCCAGTTCCGACTGATAGCAATCTCGCTGGGTTTGCAACTGCCGCTGCGCCTTCTGCTCGGCAGCGCGGGCAAGGGCCAGCTCCGTTTCTAGACGTTGCAGTTGTTCCCGCCAAACCCGCAAATCCTGCTGCAGCGTAGCCTGGTGCTGGAGCTCCGCCTGCTGGAGACGAATGGTGGCTTCCAGTTTTTGAATGCGCTGCTGATACTGGTTTTGAAAATCGGCAATCTGCTGGTTCATGTTGGCCAGGATCCGATCCCATTCCTGTTCCTGGAGCTCGATTTGTAGCTGCAAGGCTTCCACTTGCTTGCGGTAGTCGGCCAAGGTGGCCGGTTGAGGCTCATCGGCAAAGGGATCCGAGGCCGCCGCAGCCAATGTTCCAGGGATGGGATCTCCCCCAACTGCGGATTCGAGACTCGATGGCTGAATTGTTCCCTCGCAAGGGATCTTGGCCTCTTCGGGTACAGCCAAATCCTGGGCCAGAGCTTCTCGGCCAGGAGTTGCCGCTCTTTGGGGGGTAAGCTGAACCTCGGGTTTGGGATCCCTGGCCAAAAAAGGCTGCAGCGCCTCCCACGCATTGGGGGAAGCCATCCGCTGCAGTTGCACCTGGACATCCAAGGCGCGATCCAAAATGGCGGGCTGTACCCAACCTTTCCAGGTGAGGATTTCCCCCAATTTCCGCCCATAGCGACGCTGTTGAGCCAGAGCAACCCGCAATTGCTCGAAATCCAAATGGCCCAGTGCCACCAAAATCTCTCCCAGAGAAAGAGACTGGCTGGGCAGGAAGCGGTAGAGATCAGCCAGAGTGAGCCAGCCGCGCTCGAGACACACTTCTCCCAACTTGAGGTGGTTTTGCTGTTGCTCTCGCAGAGCCTGAGCCAACTGGGATTGGGAGATCAGACCCGCCCGCAGCAAACGCTGTCCCAGCGGTAAGCTCGACTCAGCCCCGTCGGCAGCAGCACCCCGCCCCTCCAGAAAGGGGAATGGGGTAGAGCCACTCTGGGAGGAAGAGGAGCGCGGAGGCATCAATAAAGTTCCCAGTTTAGGACTGTGTTGTTGCTGTACTTTAGCTTATCGCCCCTCAGGATAAAGCACAAAGAGATGCCAACGCCACATTGACCAGAAAACTGGGTTACAAGCCCCGCCCTTTATGACGGCTTCTTGATACAGTAACTGCGAACTCCGCCAGCTTGTTCGCCTGCGGCGGCACTGAGTGCTTCGTGGTGCAGTACCTCTTACTAGAGGGACATTAGAGGGACAAAGTATCTGGGAGTCTCTTCCCAGTAATTAGGGCGGCGGCATCCCTCTTCGTGCATAGGGATGGAGCAGTACAGCCTGTTAAGGAATCAAGGGGCACAGTAGCAACACCTAGCAAACCAACTTCGGAAGCAGAATGGATTGATGAGTAGTCAAGAGGTCTCTGCTATCTGCTCCATCCCATACTTCCCGGCTCTGGAAAACTGCCGGATAAAAGGCTTCAATACCGACCACATCCTCTCAATCGGATTCAACTCTGGTGCATACACGGGCAGGTCTATGATCCGCGCACCTGTTCCTTGAATCAAACCCTCCACTTCCGAACTCTAATCACCACCTTCCGCGCATCCAGTTCCGGACATGAGTCACTTTGCAAAAACTCCAGAAAATTGCTCTTCCGCATTCCACCCTTGATAACACAACAGCCTACTGCCTCTCTCCAGGAAATAGCTTCAATAATCTTATGTTTTTTCCCTTTGCATCTCTGACGGTAACTGTAAGCTCTTCGACTGCGTAAACTCCGAGATACCCCTCCGTTCCATTGCCTCTCACACCCTTGTCTGGTCTAGAATAGCTATATCTTCCACTGGTATATTCTTGACTTCTTAACTATAGGCTAATTGTTGCCTTTGCACCTCCTCTTCTCTGATTTTTACACTGCGGTAATTCTTTTTAGCGTCATTCCTCGCTTTTTTAAAAAGTTGTCTATCGTAACAGCACTCACATCAGTATCCAGTTGCTCTCGTAGCAGTTCTTGATACTACCACGGATAATAGTTCAGGCGCCTTTCAATGACCGTCATAACTTCTTGCCGGTGTTGTTCCAGAATACCTACTCGCTTTGTGCCGACTTTCTTGGGGGATAAATCCTGAGTTTGTTGATACTGATGCACCCAGTGGTGCAGTGTTCTTTGGGTTACCATGAACTGTTCCGCTACCTGGCAAGTGGAGGTCTTGCCTGCCTGATAAGCTGCCACAACTCTTTGGGATAAATCTAACAAATAGGTTGGTATATATCTCTCTTTTCTCTTGGATACTTGTATCCTAATTCATAGGCTGTAATCGGTGAATTGCCAAAAATGATTCTGATTCTTGTTTCAGCATCGTTGCTGAGCAACCGCTAGGGTGTAGAGACGCGGATCTTCGACAAGAGGATCCCTAGGAAAAAACGAGAAAGAAGGAGAGAAAATCATGTCTGCCAGCACCCTTGTCCGTTGCGCCTGTGAACACTGCAACTGCAGCTTCGAGAGCAGCCAAGGCTATCGCTACGAAGGTCAACTCTACTGCAGCGAAGCCTGTGCCACCCACAATCACGAGCACCCTTCCGCCTGCTGTGTGGCTTCTCACTGCTGCCAGTAGGGTTCAAGGTAGCCCATCATCCCCAGCCCTTTCCTCTGGGATCCATTTCCCCCCTGGGCCGTTTTTGATAGGCTCCTAGGAACCTTTATCCCTGTCGAGCTTGCATGGAATACCGCTGGGAGCTGCTGCCCACTCCCCCCCAGTTCAATCCGCAACTGAGCCGGGAATATGGCAAGTATGCGGCCAAGGTGATGGCTCTGCGGGGTCTGCACACCTGGGAGCAGGCGCAGGCCTTCGTGGATCCCGAACACTATTCCCCCACACCACCAGCATCCCTGCCGGATCTGGAGCGGGCGGTGGCGCGGCTGCTGCAGGCACGGGAAAGGGAAGAGACCCTGTGCATTTGGGGGGACTTTGACTGCGATGGTGTCACCAGTACCAGTCTCCTCCTCTCGGCGTTACAACCCTTGGGCTTCCGAGTCCAGTTCTCCATACCGCTGCGCAGCACCGAGGGGCACGGGCTCAATCCTCAACGGCTACAGCAGGTGCTGGCCCAGGGCTGCCAAGTGATCCTGACGGTGGATTGCGGGGTGGGCAATGCTGCCGAAATTGCCATGGCCCAAGCCCAGGGGGTGGACGTGATCGTGACGGATCACCACATGCTGCCGGATCCCTTGCCCGCTGCCTATGCGGTGGTCAACCCCTTGCGATTGCCGGCTGAACATCCGCTGCGCTTCTTGCCGGGGGTGGGAGTGGCCTACAAGTTGGCGGAGGCGCTCTACCAAGCCCTAGGGATCCCTGGTGTCGAGCAGCACCTGGATCTGGTGGCGGTGGGAATTGTGGCCGATGTGGCGGTGTTGCAGCGGGAGTGCCGCTACTTGGTGCAGCGGGGCCTGCCGGTGCTGGCCAGTACGCAGCCCAGTACGCAGCGTCCGGGGCTGCAGGCTCTCCTGGCTCGGGTTGACAACGGCCAATCCCAGGGGGTGCCGACAGCCCAGGATATTGCTTTTCGCATCGCCCCCAAGTTGAACGTCATTGGCCGCTTGGAAGACGCCAGCTTAGCAGTGGAGCTGCTGACCACCTCCGATCCAGAGCGGGCCCAGGCGCTGGTGCAACGGTTTGTTGCCCTTGACGAAGAGCGCCGGCAGCTCACCCAGCAAGTGATCCAAGAGGCCAGCCAACAGGTAGAGAGCTTGGATCTGACCCGGGAAGGAGCCATTGTTCTGGCGGAAGCCGGCTGGAACCCAGGGGTTCTAGGGATCGCGGCGGCGCACTTGGTGGAGCAGTATAACTGCCCAACGGTGTTGATCGCCAAAGACGAAGCGGCGGGACGGGGCTATGGGTCGGGCCGTTCCCTGCCAGGGGTGAACCTGGTGGAGGCCATCGAGGCCGTGCGCCCCCTCTTGCGGCGGGGAGGCGGACACCCCATGGCCGCCAGGATCCAAGTGGATCTGGCTTGCCTGGCCGCTGTGCAACTGGCGTTGCAGCGGGAGCTGGCCGCGCGGGTTAGCCCGGATCAGCAGGCTCGCGCCTTGGCGGTGGAGATTATCCTCGACTGGGAGCTACTGGTCTCTCAGGATCGGGATGGGGTGGCAGAGCTGGATGAGGTGTATCGGCAATTGCAGCTTCTGCAGCCCTTTGGGCACGGCAACCCCAACCCCGTCGTTGCCTTGATGAACTTCCGTCCCAATAGCTCCAACCTGGGAGTCTCCCGCAATGGCCGCCACCTCAAGTTTGAACTCCAAGGCTCGCCGGGATCCCGTACCCTGTGGTTTTGGCAGGCCGGAGAAGAGCTGGAGCGTTGGCAAAAATGCCAAGCTTTGGACATCGCCCTCCAGTTGGAAGCGGATGACCGGGGCAAACAGCCTTGGCAGGGCAAGGTGCTGGCAGTGCGCCCTTCGGGAGAGTGGCAGGCACCCACCCTTTCTGCTCCCCCCATAGAGATCCAAGATTTTCGGCAGAAACCCCTGCCGGATTCGCTGAAAGGGGCCATCTGTTACGACGGGCAGGAGGCCGAGAACCTTGTTCCACCACCAAAAGGGGCAAAGCTGGTGCTGGCCCGCTGGCCCTGGCTACCGGCGGACTTGGCCCAACTGCTGCAACAGGTACAGCCCCGAACCCTGATCCTGGCCGCTTCTGCCTCCCCCTGGGATCAGATCCCCGCCCGAGTCAACTGGCTGATGCAACAGTGGCAGGCAGGCCGACGGGATCCCGACGAGCTGGCTGCGGCAACCGGCTTTCCCCGGCAGTGGCTGGCGGAACTGGACAGTCCGGAGCAGATCCCCACGCTGCTGATGGGCCGCCTTCAGGAATCCCAAGCCTTTCACCGCTGGCTGGACGAGGCTAGCCTCACCCAGATTGCCCAACTGTGTCAGCGGCTAATGCAATCGGATCCCCTCTCAAGAGAGACAAGAGAGAAAAGAGAAAAGAACGGAGAGTAGTGAGAAGGGAGTATCCTCACTCCTCTCTCCTCACTTCTCACTCCTCATTGTTGCTCCCCACCGCTGACGCGATACTCTGGATCAAATGGCTCAACCTCATTTTTTCCAGCAACCAGAGCCCCTCAGAGTTTTCTGTGATCCCGGTTCGCCTAACCTTGCACAATTTTCTCTGTTACGCTCACGCCGTTTTGGATCTGCGCGGGATCCACACCGCCTGTATCTGTGGCCCCAATGGGGCAGGCAAGTCCGCCCTGCTCGACGCCCTCACCTGGGGCCTCTGGGGGCAAAGCCGGGCCAGCAACGATAGCGATCTCATCCGCAAGGGGGCCAGCGAAGCCTGGGTAGAGGTGATCTACCGCTCGCGAGGACAAACCTACCGCATCCTGCGCAGCCGTCATCTATCGGGCGAGGGATCCCTGGAGTGGCAAATTCAAACCGGAGAAACCGACGGCCAACCTCGCTGGCGTAGCTTGACCCGCCGCGGCATGCGCGCCACCCAACAGGCCATTCAAAGTCAGCTCAGCCTCGACTACGAGACCTTTATTCACTCCGCCTATCTGCGACAAGGACAAGCGGATGCCTTCACTCTGAAGCGTCCCGGCGAGCGCAAGCAGATCTTGGCCGACATGCTCAAGTTGGGGCAGTACGATTTGCTGGCCGAGCGCTGTCGGGAACGGGCACGCAGCGCCAAGCTCAAAGCCGATCTGCTCCAAGAGCGCCTGCAGCAGCTTGACCAACAACAGGCCCACCTTGGCCAAATTCAAGCCGAGCTGGAGCGACTCCAACAACGGCAAACTCATCTGCAGCAGCTCCTAGCCCAGCAACAGCAGGAATTGCAAGCCCTAGAGCGCCTCTACGAACATCGCTGCATCCTGCAGGAGCGCCACCAACACCTTACCCAACACTTGCAAAAGCTCGGCACCAACCTACAGCACACCGAGCAACAGTGGCGTGCCCAGCGACAGCACCTGCTCCAGTTGGAAGAGCTGATCGCCCAGAGTGAAGACATCCTGGCGGGTTACGAACGCTACCAAGCCCTGATGGCCCAAGATCGCCATCTCCACCACCTCTTCGAGCAACAGCAGCATCTGCTCCAAGAACGCCAAAAGCTGCAAGCCCAGCAAGCAGAGCAGCAACAGCAGCAACTGCGCAAGATGCAACGGCTGCAACAGGAGTTGGCCACCTGCCAAGCCCAGGCCCAAGCCGATGCCCAATTGCTGGCAGAACAGGAGCGCATCGAAATCGGCCTGCGCCACTACCAGCAAGCTCAAGAGCGTCTCCAGGCCTTGAACCAAGCCCAAGCGCAAGCCGCCATCCTTCTCCAGCAGCAACAGCATTGGCAAGAGCAAATCCGCCGCGAGCGGGAACGTCTGCAAGCCCGCCTCCAGCTTCTCAGCCAGCAACTGCAAAGCCAGGAAACTCTAGCCCAGCAGCAGCAGCACCTGGAGCAGAAAATTGCCGAAGGAGAGGCCGCCCTGGCAGAGCTGGAGCGACGGCGTCTCTACCAGCAGCGGGTGTTGGAAAAAGTCCAAGAACGGCGGCTGTTCGTGCAAAAGCTCCAGGAACGCCAGCGGGTTCTCCAGCAACAGTGGCAACAGGAGGAAGAACGCTGCCGCCTGTTGGTGACCACCTGGGAGGAAGGTCAAGAGGTGTTTTCCGCTCAAAGTGCTCCGCGCAGCGAACGAGATCAGGTCACCCCCACTTTGGCGAGGGTGACAGCCCTTGTCGAGGAGACAGCCCTTGTCGAGGAGACAGCCGAACAAGAGAAGGGATCCCTGGCCCTATCTTCCGCCGGTCAACCTGCCGAGTCATCCCCCGCAACGCCAACACCAGAGCCGCAGGGATCCAGCCTTATGGCTCCGCAGCGCCGTCGCCACTGGACTTGCCCCCTCTGTAGCCGTCCCCTCAGCCTGCGCCTGCGGGATGTGGTGCTGAAAAAACACCGCGAGCGTCAAGAAGAAATTGCCGGCGAACTGTTTGTTATCCGCGAACAACTGGCGGTGGCCGACCGGGAGATTGAACTCTTGCAAGCAGAATACCGCCGTCTCAGCCAAGAACTGGCCACCTGGGATGAGCGCCTGCATCTGCAAGGGCGATTGCAACAGCAGTGGGAAGCCGAGCAGGAACGCCGCCGGCAAATCCAGCTCTGGCAAGCAGAAGCGGCAGAGTTGAGGGAAATCCTTGACCGGGAAGCTTACGCTCAAGAAGCTCGGCAACAGCTCCAGCAGATCCAGCAGGCCCTGCAACAACTGGGCTATGACGAGCGCGAGCACGCCTTACAACGAGGAGAACTGGAGCGCTGGCGCTGGGCACTGGGCCGCTCTCAGGAACTCCGCAAGGCCCAGGAGCGCCGCTCTCACCTATGGGAGCAAATCGCCTCCCTACAGGCACAACTGGAAACCCTGCAACAGGTGGGATCCAAGGACTCCGTCCCGCCAGTGGGATCGGATTCTCCCCTGGCGGAGCGGTTGGCTCAGGTGGAACAGGCGTTAAACCACCTGGGCTACGATGGATCCCTGCACCAGCAGGTGAAAGCCGAACTGGCCCAAGCGCAACTCTGGCCGGTGCGCCTGCAAGCCCTACAGGTGGCCCGCCAGGAACTGCCGGAGGTGGCAGCCCGCACCCAAGCCTTATCCCAACGCCTACAGGAAAGCCGCCAGCACTTTGCCCAGGCCACCCAAGAGTTGGAACGGCTTCAGCAACAACTGGCGGAGCATCCCGAGGTTTTGCCTGCTCAGCTGGAAGGGATCCGCCAAACCCTGCGGGAGCACCGCCGGCGGCTGGATGAGGTGCTGTCTCAGATAGGGGCCGCCCAACAACGGCTACAACAGGCGGTTCAACAGCAAGCGGAACAGGCCGAGCTGGAACAGCAACTGCAACAGGCCCGCCGCCAGCAGCAGGTGTACCAAGAGCTGGCCAATGCCTACGGCCGCAACGGCATCCCCGCCCTGATCGTCGAAAATGTCCTGCCCGAGCTGGAAGCCCAGGCCAACCAGATCCTGGCCCGCCTTACCCAACACCGCCTGCACCTGCAATTGGTTACCCAGCGCTCCGGGCGACGCTATTGCTCACCGGCCAAGCTGTCCTCCGTAGCGGGACGGAGTCCCTATGACACCCTCGACATTCTCATTGCCGATCCCCACGGCACCCGCCCCTACGAGACTTACTCCGGTGGAGAAGCCTTCCGCATCAACTTCGCCATTCGCCTGGCCTTGTCCCGCCTGCTCACCCAGCGCTCGGGATCCGACCTGCAAACCTTAATCATCGACGAGGGGTTTGGATCCCAGGATGCCACCGGACGCGCCCAACTGCTGGCTGCCATCAACGCCATCGCCCCGGACTTTGCCTGCATCTTGGTGATTACCCACATCCCCAGCCTGCAGGATGCTTTCCCCCACCGCATCGAGATACAGCCCTCTCCCCAGGGATCCCGCCTCTCCATTCGCGGCTAGTCCCTTCAGGAGTTGCCGGCACGATTTTGCAGCCACTGCTGCAACAGGGGCACCAGAGTCTCGCTGAGTTGGTTCCACTGGTCGGGCTTCTGGACGGTGGTCAGCAGCTCCACTCGCTCGCCTCGGATCACCAGAAAGCCAACTGGCTCGATGCGCACCCCACCCCCCGCTCCCCCGAACAGACTGGCCGGATCCCCGCCGTTGCCGCGACAGCCAGGAGCAGTCTTTCCAAAGTTACCCCCTCCCCCACCCAAGCCAAAATGCAAGGACATGTAAGGGACAATAATCGTCTCACCAATAGTGATCGGCTGACCAAAGGTTTGTCCCGTTTCCGCCAAAACCTTCAGCTTGCCGAGCACCGCCTCCAGCACCGATTCCACGTTGAAGTCGGATCCCATCTCCGTTGACTAGCCCACCAGACGCTCGGGCAAATGGCGCGCAGTACCTTCCCAGGCTAGTGCAGCCACGCCCAAGAGAGAAAGCCCAAGAAACTCCCCTAATCTTCGTCCGGCGAGCCGGAATAGAGATCTTCCAAACGGCTGCGAGCTTCTTCCAAGCTGGCCGAGCGAATCACCAGTAGAGGCTCCTCGGTGAGGTTGCCATCTTCATCCAGCAGCTCTGGGTGAGGGATCCGCTTGCGGGCACGACGAGGAGAGGCCTTGCGCTCTTCCACGCCCAACGTGATGACATTGGCAACCAAGTTGCGCAGGGCCAAAAAGGCAATGGCCACAAAAGCGATGAGGTAGAGAATCTGCAGCATTACAGGTCGGGGGAGGGGTGAATCTGGCGAAATTGACGGCCCAATTCGGCACATTTCATCAGCAGGCGATGCCATTTTGCCATCAGCCCAGGGTCGATGCCAACCTCTTGATCAGAGGCCTGATAAAGCGCTTTGGCTACCTGTAGCTCCGCCTGGGCAGCCAAAACCTCTTCCAGCAAGGACTGCTGCTCTTCTGGGCTGATCAATTCCAGGGTCTCTTCCTGCAAAAAGCGGCGAGAACGCTCAAACCAGTAGCGGTAGTCCTCCAACAGTGGCCCCAGAATCTCTCGCAACAGCTCAGATTTGCTCATGGCCTGGGATCCCTCCACAACTGGTTTGGATGAAAAAATCTTAGCAGAACTTAACCTTCTCTCGCCACGGGAGAGCGGGATTCCAGGTAGGCTTCCATCTCCAGCATCAGGGCTTCGATCTGAGGCAGCAATTCCAGGGCCTGCTCTTGCCAGTAGCCCCGCTGGTGGGCTTCCAGCAGCCGCTCGCTCATGTCCCGCAGCGCCCAGGGGTTGCGGGATCGCAGGAACTGCTGGACTTGGGGATCCAATAGGTAGGCGCGGGCCAGGCCGGCGTACATGAAATCCGGCACAGCATGGGTGGTGACGTCGTAGGCAAAGAGGTAGTCCAGGGTGGCGGCCATCTCGAAAGCGCCTTTGTAGCCGTGGCGCATCACGCCGGCAATCCACTTGGGGTTGATCACGCGGGCGCGATAGACGCGGTCAATTTCTTCGGCCAGGGTGCGGATCTTAGGGTTGTGGGGACGGGCGTGATCCCCGAAGTAAATCCGCGGGTTGCGGCCCTGGAGCGTTCGCACTGCCGCCACCATCCCCCCTTGAAACTGGTAGTAGTCATCGGAGTCCAGCAGGTCGTGCTCGCGGTTGTCTTGGTTGTGGAGCACAATTTGCAGGTGGGCCAATTGCCGCCGCAGGGCTTCGGGGGCCGGCTCTCCCTCGCCATCGGCCCGGTAGGCGTAGCTGCTCCAGTTGAGGTAGGCGCGGGCCAGATCCGCTTCTGTTTCCCAGTTTTGCGCCTCGATCAGCCCCTGTAGGCCGGCCCCGTAGGCCCCTGGCTTGGAACCGAAGATGCGCAGCCGCGCCCGCTCCGCCGCTGCTTGCGTTGGGATCCCTTGCTCCTGCCAGTACTGGGTATCGGCCAGCACGTGGGCCCGCAGGGGATTGTCGGCTTCTGGCTCCTCCAGGTCAGCCACGGCCTGCACGGCCCGGTCAAACAGGGCAATCAGATTGGGAAAGGCATCGCGAAAGAAGCCAGAAATGCGCAGGGTTACATCCACACGGGGGCGGCCCAAAACCGCTACAGGCAGGATCTCGATGTCCACCACCCGTCCTCCATCCCAGCGGGGTTTGACCCCCAAGAGCGCCAGGGCCTCGGCCCAATCGTCGCCGCCAGTTCTTAGAGTTGAAGTGCCCCAAACGGATAGGCCCAGGCGACGGGGATATTCCCCCTGCTCTTGCACGTAGCGCTCCACCAGCCGCTCGGCGGCCAGTGAGCCGACCTGCCAGGCGGTGGGGGTGGGGATGGCGCGAATATCCACCGAGTAAAAGTTGCGCCCCGTGGGCAACACGTCCACTCGGCCTCGGGTGGGGGCGCCGGAAGGGCCGCTGGGCACATAGCCGCCCCCTAGCCCATGCAGCAGGTTCTCCAGCTCCTGGGGGGTTTGCTGCAGGCGCGGCAGCAGATCCGTCTCGATCCAATACAGCACCTGCCTGGCTGCTGGCCCCGGCGGCGGATCGTAAGGGATCCCTTGCAGCCGCTGGGCAATCCACAGGCGGGCTTGTGCCTCCAGGGCGGCCACCCCGTCTCCGATGTGGCGAAAGTTCTCGCCCATAGACCTTGAGGTTTTCCCAGGCCGGCTGCCAGCGGCTAATTCTTCAGATAGACCGCCGCCCCTAGGCCGACCAACATTTCCTCAGGGGTAATTTTGCCATCTTGGTTGGTATCCAGGGCATCGAAAACGCGATCTGCCCCCATCCACTCCTCGCGGGTGATGAAGCCATCCCCATCCAGGTCGTAGAGGCGGAAGACATCCTGGGCGGCGTGGGTAATGGTTTCCTTGGCACCCTCCAGCTTCTGCAGCCGCTCGGTGAGCAGTTTTTCCAGCACCTCCAGCGCTTTGGAGAAGCCCTGGATCCCTTCTTCCAGCTTTTCTGAGGCCATGCGGTTTTCCCGGTGCATCTGGTCGAAGGTAGCTCGATCCATCACCAGGCGCGGGATGTCCATTTTCTTGGCTTTTTCCGGATCCAGTTTGCGCTCCAGGTAACCCTCGGTGTTTTGCAGCTCCGCCAGCAAGGCGGGCGAGATGGTCAGGAGATCACAGCCGGCCAACTCGATGATCTCCCCGATGTTGCGGAAGCTGGCCCCCATCACTTCCGTCGGAAAATCGTATTTGCGGAAGTAGTTGTAAATCTGGGTCACCGACTGCACCCCCGGATCTTCGGCAGGAGGGTAGCTCTCCCGGCCCGTGTGTTTCTTGTACCAATCCAAGATGCGGCCCACAAAGGGCGAGATCAGCTTCACCCCCGCTTCGGCGCAGGCGATGGCCTGGTGCAAGCCAAACAACAGGGTGAGGTTGCAATGGATCCCTTCTTTTTCCAGGATCTCGGCAGCTCGGATCCCTTCCCAAGTCGAGGCAATTTTAATCAGCACCCGCTTGGGATCCGCTCCTGCCGCCTTGTAGAGCTCGATCAAATGGCGGGCTTTGGCAACTGTGGCTTCTGTGTCGTAAGAGAGGCGGGCATCCACCTCCGTCGAGACCCGGCCAGGAATGATGGACAAAATGCGCACGCCAAAGGCCACGGCCAGTTGATCGATGGCGTGGGCCACCACGGTTTTGATGTCGGCTTTGGATCCCAGTTCTTGGCGGGCCTTGAGCAAGGTTTCATCGACAATGCCCTGGTACTGGGGCATTTGGGCAGCCGCTGTGATCAAAGAGGGATTGGTGGTGGCATCCTGCGGCTTAAAGCTCTCGATGGCGTTGATATCCCCCGTATCGGCGACCACGACAGTCATCTGTCGCAATTGCTCCAGCAAGCTCTTGCTCATGTTCGGCTCCTTGAGATTGCGCTACGCGCCGCTTCTGCGACCTAGTTTCAGTGTTACCCATCCCATTCAGGGATCCCGGTAGACATGAGATTGTCTTAATTCTCTTCTCTGGCCGGGTTCACCCCCACGGGTGTGGGGACAACTGGGCATACTCGTTTCAAACAAGATGAAGACCCTTCGCCGCTGACCCTCACCCCTTGTGGGCGAGGGGAGCTGGGGATCAACCAACCAGCTGTTCCACAGCCGTTTGCAATGACCAGGCAAAGCAAGGGGGAAACCCCAGAGGCTGCCTAGCCCGCCTGGCTGCGCAACTGCCGCAAGAGCCGCTCAAACTCCTCCGGCAGGGGAGCGGTAAACTGCAGCGGCTGGCCTGTGCGCGGCTGAACAAAGGAGAGCTTCCAGGCATGGAGAGCTTGGCCGCCCAGCTTAACAGGGCTGGTTTTGCTCTGGGTGTAGAGGGGATCCCCGACAATCGGCAGGCGCAAATGGGCAGCATGAACCCGAATTTGATGGGTGCGCCCCGTCTCCAGCTCAAACTGCATCAGGGTGTAGTTGCCCAGCCGCTCCAACACTTGCCAGTGGGTTACCGCCACTCGCCCTTGGCCAGGGGTCAGGACGGCCATCTTTTGCCGATCCACCGGGTGCCTCCCAATGGGGGCAGAGACGGTGCCCTGACTTTGAGCCGGACGACCGAACACCACCCCCAAATAGAGGCGCCGGGCAGTTTTGGCTTGAATTTGGGCTTGCAGATGCTGGTGGGCTTGATCGTGTTTGGCGATCACCAGCGCGCCGGTGGTGTCTTTGTCGAGGCGATGCACAATGCCCGGACGCTGTTCGCCGTTGATGCCCGACAGGCGGGGACAATGGGCCAGCAGCGCGTGAACCAGTGTGCCGCTGGCGTGGCCGGGGGCGGGGTGCACCACCAAACCGCGGGGCTTGTTGATCACAAGCAAATCGTCATCTTCGTAAAGAATGTCCAAGGGGATCGGCTCCGGCTGCAGGGCAGTCGGGGTGGCTGGCGGGATCCGCACCTCGACTTCATCCCCAGCTTGCAGGGGGCGATCCTTATCCCGGCAGGGCTGCCCATTGAGCCAAACCTGGCCCTGGCGGATAAGCTGCTGCAGGCGCGACCGCGACAGCTCCGGCAGTTGCTCTGCCAATCCTCGATCCAGCCGCAAGCCCTGCTGTTTTTCCGTCACCCTGATCTGGCGAATGTCTGCTGCAGCCTCCTTGTGGCCCTCCATGCCGTTGTTGCCCAAATTGCCTTCTTTGACCATTGTGGCAGCCCGGCTACTTTTGCACTGAGTAAAAAAGGTCGAAGATTTGCAGCAACTTCCGCAGGCAGGTGGTGGGGGGATCTGCCTTGTCTCATCGCCTTCTAAGCCTTCTTGGGGGGATCCCTGGGCAATTTTAAGGGGCAGAAAATCCTGACTAGAGTGAGGCTATGGCCCACCAAGAATGAGTTGGGCCGAGTGTTGGCATAGGAGAGCCGGGAGCGATCCCAAGCCGACAACACAGCACACCCCAGCAATTGGCGTTGGCTCAATGGATCGCTCAATGGATCTAAGAAGGAGGTAAGGCATGTCGGATGGAGCAACCAGGGGATCCCAGCTTCAGCAACCCTCTCAACCCCAGCTTGGCTCAGAGCCGCCTTTGGTCTTGCCCCTGACGGAGGTGGGGCTGCGGGACGTTGCCCAGGTGGGCGGGAAAAACGCCTCCTTGGGAGAAATGCTGCAGCAGCTCACCTCAAAGGGGATCCAGGTGCCGACAGGATTTGCCACCACCGCCCATGCGTATCGCCAGTTCATCGCCTCTGCGGGCCTAGAGGAGAAGTTGCAGGAGATTTTCAAAGACTTAGACATTGAGAATGTCCAAAATTTGCGCGAGCGGGGCAAGGCTGCCCGCACCTTGATCTTGCAAACTCCCTTCCCCCCTCAGCTAGAGCAGGCCATCGCCGAAGCCTACCAAAAGCTGTGCGAGCGCTACGGCCCCGACACCGATGTGGCGGTGCGCTCCAGTGCCACGGCAGAAGACTTGCCGGATGCCAGCTTTGCCGGCCAGCAGGAGACCTACCTGAACGTGCGTGGAGTGCGGGCGGTGCTCAACGCCTGCCACCACTGTTTTGCCAGCCTGTTTACCGACCGGGCCATTTCCTACCGCCAAATCAAGGGCTTTGACCATTTTCAAGTAGCCCTCTCGGTGGGGGTGCAGAAGATGGTGCGCTCGGATCTGGCTTGCTCGGGGGTGATGTTCTCCATCGACCCAGAAACCGGCTTTAAAGATGCGGTGCTGATCACCGCCGCCTACGGCCTGGGGGAAAACGTGGTGCAAGGGATCGTCAACCCCGATGAGTACGTGGTCTTCAAACCCACCCTCAAGCAGGGACTGCGCCCCATCCTCTCCCGCAAGCTGGGCAGCAAGGCCCTGAAGCTGGTCTACGACGAGGGGGGATCCCGTTCCACCAAAAACGTGGCTGTCCCCGAAAGCCTGCGCAAGCAATATGCCCTCAGGGATGAGGAAATCCTCAAATTGGCCCAGTGGGCCTGCTTGATCGAGGAGCACTACTCGGCACAGCGGGGCCGCTTCACCCCCATGGACATCGAGTGGGCCAAAGATGGGATCACCGGCGAGCTGTTTATCGTCCAGGCCCGCCCCGAAACAGTGCAGTCGCAAAAAGGGGCCAACCAGCTGACCACCTATCGCTTCACCCAGCCTGGGGCGCAGCCCGAGCCTCTGGTGCGGGGACGGGCCGTAGGCGAGGCCATTGGCCAGGGCACAGCCCGCGTCATTTTGGATGTGCGCCGCTCGGATCAGTTTCAGGCCGGCGAGGTGCTGGTGACCGAGAAGACGGATCCCGACTGGGAGCCCATCATGAAGAAAGCCAGCGCCATCGTCACCAACCAGGGGGGCAGAACTTGCCATGCGGCCATCATCGCCCGCGAGCTGGGGATCCCGGCCATTGTTGGCTGCGGCAACGCCACGCAGGTGCTCCGTTCCGGCGATCCCATCACCGTCTCCTGCGCTGAAGGGGAAGAAGGGCGGGTCTACCCGGGCCTGTTGCCCTATGAGGTGACGGAGATCCCGCTGGAGGAGCTGCCCCGTCCCCGCACCCAGCTGATGATGAATGTGGGCAACCCAGAAAAAGCCTTCGGCCTCAGCGGGATCCCTTGCGATGGCGTGGGGCTGGCGCGGCTAGAGTTCATCATTGCCAACCACATTCAGGTCCACCCGCTGGCTTTGCTCAACTATGAGCAGGCGGTGAAAGAGGAGCCGCGCCTGGCAGAGCTCACCGCCCAGTATGCCGACAAGCCGGAGTACTTTGTGGACAAGCTGGCCCAGGGGGTGGCCACCATTGCTGCCGCCTTTTACCCCAAGCCGGTGATCGTGCGGCTGTCGGATTTCAAGAGCAACGAGTATGCCCACCTGTTGGGGGGATCCCGCTACGAACCCCACGAGGAAAACCCCATGATTGGCTGGCGGGGGGCCTCCCGCTACACGGATCCCCGCTACCGTGAGGGCTTTGCCTTGGAGTGTCGGGCCATGAAACGGGTGCGGGATGAGATGGGCCTGACCAACGTCATCTTGATGATCCCCTTCTGCCGCACGCCGGAAGAGGGGCACAAGGTGCTGGAGGAGATGGCCCGCCATGGCCTGGTGCGGGGAGAAAACGGCCTGCAGGTGTACGTGATGTGCGAATTGCCCAGCAATGTTATCCTGGCCGACGAGTTCTGCCAGATCTTCGACGGCTTCTCCATCGGCTCCAACGACCTCACCCAGCTCACTCTGGGCCTGGATCGCGACTCAGCCCTGGTGGCCCACCTTTTTGACGAGCGCCACGAGGCCGTCAGGCGGATGATCGCCCAGGTAATCCAGACGGTGAAAAGCCATGGCCGCAAGATCGGCATCTGCGGGCAGGCCCCCAGCGACTACCCCGACTTCGCCCGCTTCCTGGTGCAAGCAGGGATCGATTCCATCAGCCTCAACCCCGATTCCCTGTTGAAAACCCTGCTGGTGGTGGCCGAAGCAGAAGCGGCTGGCGCCCGGTGAGCCCAAAGCCGGCCCAGGGACGTGCGCGGGGATCCCGTCTCCTGGGTTACAATCTCTTCTGCTGTGTTCCCATCCCCATCGATGATCCACGAACTCTCCATGCCGGCCCTCAGCTCCACCATGGAAACGGGCAAGATCGTCACCTGGCTGAAAAACCCCGGCGACCGCGTGGAGAAAGGAGAAAACATCCTGGTGGTGGAGTCCGACAAAGCGGACATGGACGTGGAGTCCTTCCACAGCGGCATCCTGGCCAGTATCCTGGTGCCGGCAGGGGAATCAGCCCCGGTGGGCGCCCCCATTGCCCTGATTGCCGAAAGCGAAGCGGAAGTGGCCCAAGCTCAGGAAAAAGCCAAAGCCCTCGCTGCTGGCGTTACCCCTGCGGCTCCACCTAGCGCAGACCGCGCCTCTGCAGCTCAGCCGACAAGTCCTGCCCCTGCGGCAACCCCCACCTCTACACTGCCAAATGGATCGGATGGCGCCGGATCCCAGCGGATCGTGGCTTCCCCGCGGGCGAAAAAATTGGCGGAAAGCCTGGGGATCGATCTGCGCACCGTGCGCGGCTCCGGCCCCAACGGTCGCATCATAGCCGAAGACGTGGAGCGAGCTGCGGCCCTTTCCGCTCCTGCAGTGGCTGCCCCCTCTGCTCCAGCCCCCGCGCCTCCAACTCCTGTAGCTGTCCCCTTGGGAGAAACGGTTCCCCTCAGCACTTTACAAGCGGCGGTGGTGCGCAACATGAACGCCAGCCTTGGCGTGCCGGTGTTCCACGTGGGCTACACCATCACCACCGATAGCCTGGATCACCTCTACCAACAGGTGAAGCCCAAAGGAGTCACCCTGACGGCCCTCTTGGTCAAAGCCGTGGCCATGACCCTGGAGAAGCACCCCCTTCTGAATGCCAGCTACACAGAAAACGGCATCCATTACAAATCGGATATCAACATCGCCGTGGCCGTGGCCATGGAGGATGGCGGGCTGATCACCCCTGTCCTAAAGCAAGCCAATCGGATTGATCTCTACGAGATCTCCCGCCGTTGGAAGGATCTGGTGGAGCGGGCGCGGCGCAAGCAACTGCAGCCGGAAGAGTACAATAGCGGCACCTTTACCCTCTCCAACCTGGGCATGTTCGGGGTGGATCGCTTCGATGCCATTTTGCCCCCCAACCAGGGATCCATTTTGGCCATCGGCGCTTCTCGCCCCACGGTGGTGGCGACGCCGGAAAAAGCCATTGCCATCCGTTCCCAAATGCAGGTGAACCTCACCTGCGATCACCGTGTCATCTACGGCGCCCATGCAGCGGCCTTCCTGCAAGATCTGGCGCAGCTCATAGAGCACAAGGTGGGATCCCTGACGTTGTAGCCGCCCTGAAACCCGGCCTTGAGCCAATCTCAGAGTAGGGTTCTTCTCTCGCGCAACCCACAAGGTCGGGCAGCCGGCGAGGCCCCAGCGCTCAGGAGCTCCTCCTGGGAAAGCGCTGCATCAACTCTTGCACAGCCTCGGCATGGTAGGAGCTGCGGGTTAGGGGCGAAGACACCACCTGCAAAAAGCCCAGTTCCTCTCCCACCCGTCGCCAATGGTCGAACTCTTCGGGGGGAACGTAGCGCTCCACCGGCAAGTGCTTGGGGCTGGGAGCCAGATACTGGCCCAAGGTGAGAATGTCACACCCTGCCCGGCGCAGATCCCGCATCACCTGCAAGATCTCCTCGGCAGTTTCTCCCAGGCCCAACATCACCCCTGACTTGGTGTACAGGCCGGGATCCCATTGCCGTGCCAACTCCAACAGTTTGAGGGAGCGCTCGTAGTTCCCTTGCGGGCGTACACGGCGATAGAGGCGGGGCACCGTTTCGGTATTGTGGTTGAGCACCGTCGGTCGGGCGGCCAAGATCTGCTGCAGCGCCTGCCAGTTACCGCACAGATCTGGGATCAAGACCTCGATGGTCGTCTGGGGCATGCGGCGGCGGATTTCGGCAATGCAGGCCACAAACTGGCCGGCTCCCCCATCGGGCAGGTCGTCCCGATTCACCGACGTAATCACCGCATGGCGCAACCCCAAGCGTTCCACTGCTTCTGCCACCCGCAGGGGTTCAGTGGCATCCAGGGGCAGAGGGCGTTTGGTGAAGTCGATATCGCAGTAGGGGCAGGCGCGGGTACAGGCCGGGCCCATGATCAAAAAGGTGGCGGTGCCGTTGGCAAAACACTCCCCCAGGTTGGGACAGGAAGCCTCTTCGCAAACCGTGTTCAGGCCCAAGTCCCGCAGCAGTTGTTTGACGGATCCCACCCGTTGAGGGGCCTTGGCCCGCAGCCAGGAGGGTTTGCTACCAGAAGAAACAACGGTCAAAGAAGTGCTCCAACACAAAACAGCAGCGACGGTATCACTCAGCTTAGCCTGCCATTTGGCCCCGTTGGAATTTGGACAAAGCCAATTTCCCGGCCCAATTGATCCCTAGCGCCTCGGAAGCAAGACCCAAAACACGGCATACTGGAAAGCAAATGTCGAGCGATAGGGATCCCACATGGTTGTTGCTGCTCCTCCCTCTCTGGAACAACTTGCCATCAATACGATTCGCTTTTTGGCGGTGGATGCTGTTCAGAAGGCCAACTCCGGCCACCCTGGCCTGCCGATGGGAGCAGCACCCATGGCCTATGTGTTGTGGCAGCAGTTCATGAAGTTCAACCCCCGCAACCCCAAGTGGGTGGATCGGGATCGCTTTGTGCTCTCGGCGGGGCATGGCTGCATGCTGCAGTACGCGCTGCTGCACCTAACCGGCTTCGATGTAAGCCTGGAGGACATTAAGCAGTTCCGCCAGTGGGGCTCCAAAACCCCCGGCCACCCGGAAAACTTTGAAACTCCGGGGGTGGAGGTGACCACCGGCCCGCTGGGGCAAGGGGTGGGCAATGCGGTAGGGTTGGCCATTGCCGAGGCCCATCTGGCCGCCCGCTTCAACAAGCCCGGCCACACCATTGTGGATCACTACACTTACGTGATCTTGGGCGATGGCTGCAACATGGAAGGGGTGGCTTCTGAAGCAGCTTCTCTGGCCGGCCACCTGCAACTGGGCAAGCTGATCATGCTTTACGACAGCAACCACATCTCCATCGACGGCAGAACGGAAATCGCCTTTACGGAAGATGTGGGCAAACGCTATGAAGCCTACGGCTGGCACGTGCAAAAGGTAGACGACGGCAACCACGACCTGAAGGGGATCGCCGAGGCCATCCAGAGAGCCAAGGAAGTCACCAACAAGCCGTCCTTGATTATTGTCGAGACCACCATCGGCTACGGATCCCCCAACAAGGCCGGCAGCGAGAGCGTCCATGGGGCACCCCTGGGGCCGGAAGAGGTGAAGCTCACCAAACAAAACCTGGGCTGGCCGCTGGAGCCGGAGTTTTACATTCCCGACGAGGTGCTGGCCCACTTCCGCCAGGCCATCGAAAAAGGGGCCAAGGCCGAGGCCGAGTGGAACGAGCGCTTCGCCGCCTACGAGAAGGCTTACCCCGAAGAGGCCGCCGAGTTCAAGCGCATCATGGCCGGGGAGCTGCCGGTGGGCCGGAAAGAAGCGCTGGCCCCCATTGCCGAAACCGGCAGAGAATCCACCCGCAACCTCTCCAAGTTTTGTCTGAATGCCTTGGCCAAAGCGGTGCCGGAACTGCTGGGGGGATCCGCAGATCTCGCCCACTCCAACATGACTTATCTAAAGGGGATCCCAGAGTTTCAGGCCGGCTCTTACGAGGGGCGTAACTTCCGCTTTGGGGTGCGGGAACACGGCATGGGAGCCATTGCCAACGGCATGGCGCTTCATGGAGGTCTCATCCCTTACGACGCCACCTTTTTGATCTTCACAGACTACATGCGGCCTGCCATCCGCCTATCGGCCCTCTCGCAAGTGCGGGTGCTGCACGTCATGACCCACGACTCCGTCGCCTTGGGAGAAGATGGCCCCACCCACCAGCCGGTGGAAACTTTGGCCTCCCTGCGGGCCATTCCCAATCTCTATGTGCTGCGCCCGGCAGATGCCCGCGAAACGGTGGGATCCTACCAGGTGGCCCTAGAAGCCAAGACCACCCCTTCTGTGCTGGTGTTCACCCGGCAGGCGGTCAACCCGGTGGAGGGCACCTCTGTTGAAGGCGTAGCCAAAGGGGCCTATGTGGTGGTGGATGCCCCCAACCCAGAGCTGATCTTGATCGCCACCGGCTCTGAACTGGAGCTGGCAGTGAAAGCTGCAGCCCAACTGAAGCAGGAAGGCCGGGCCGTGCGGGTGGTCTCTATGCCCTGTATGGAGCTGTTTGAGGCCCAGCCCCAGAGCTACCGCGATTCCGTTCTGCCCCCCAACGTCACCAAGCGCGTCTCCGTCGAGGCAGGCTGCACCTTCGGCTGGCACAAGTACCTGGGGTTTGAGGGGGTGGCCATTGGCATCGATCGCTTTGGCGCCTCTGCCCCCGGCCCGGTGTGCATGGAGAAGTTCGGCTTCACGGTGGAAAACGTGGTCAACACTGCCCGCCGGCTGCTGGGCTGAGGGCACTTTACCCCTTCCTCGGCGCTTTCAAGGGGCTCAGCAGGGATCCCTTCTCTGCTGGGCTTTTTTCCCTGTTGAGCCTGCTGCCCAGCGGCGTGACCCGGACAGGCGTAGCGAACCTCGCATCAACCAATCAGCAGGACTTCCAAAGCATCCGGATCTGCTTCTTTCTGTAGGGCAGCCATGGCGGAGAACGCAGTCGAGGGCGGCTTCCTGCCCCGCAGACAACACCTTTGCCTTGAGGACATCTTCAACCATGGCGGGGATGATCCTTGAAGGCAAGTTGGAAGTCGAGCAGGCTGCCACCATCGCCTTGAAATCGCCTTGAAGAAGAAACTTTGGCTTCCGCCGCCGTGCTGAGGTGCTTGTGCCGGCTGCAGACACAAACAGCTTTGCCTACTGTTTGCCTACTGTAGGAACCCCGCCAGTAAAATCACCGCGGCTCCCACGGCAGCCAAAATCGTCAGCGCCCGGCCCGCGTCGGCACTGCCCTTCCACGAGAAGTTTTTCTCCGACTTTTTCGGTTCTGCTGGCATGGCCATGCCTCCCTTTGCATTGCCAACTCTAACTTAACTTCCCCCCCACGGGATCTTAGCTGGTTGGGGCATACCCTGGAAAAAACAGCAGCCATCTGGCCCGGCCAGCCGTTTTTGGGAACAATACAAGCAGGCAAGGGATCCAACTCCCACCAGTCTGGAAGCACATCCTGAGGCGAAAGCCATGAGCTATGCAGAACGGAGCAAAAGAATGGTTTTGACGTTGGCGACTCTGCTGGGCGGCTGGGTTGGCGGAGGGTTGTTGCAGGGATCCCTCTGGGTTGCCGCTCAGCCTACCTTTCAGACAGTGCCGTTGCCGCGCTTACCGGTGGGTGTCGATCAATTGGTCTTCGATCGCCCGGTAGCCCGCTTTAACCCCAACCTACCTGCCGAGCTGGTGATCCGCAATCGCACCGGTCTGCCTTTGGAATACGGCTTTACCGATCCCCGCCAGAAAGTCTCGGAACTGCCTGCCGGCGAAACGTTGCGCCTGAGCAACCTGTTGATCCCCAATTGCATGGCCATCAACACGCCGATGTTGGCTCCTGTGGGCTACCAGGTGAGCGTGGATCCCTTGAATGTGATCACCGTAGAGGTGCGGCTGGTCAACGATGTCTCCGGCGATCATTGCCTCGATCTGCAAGAGACAGGGGCTATTTTTGTGAATTGATATCAATAAACTGACATAAATCGATCGGCGATCGGCGGTCACGACACAAGTTAGTTGATCAAAGGGATCCCTTACATCCTCACCTACAGTCATCTTCTGGATTTTGCCAGGATGGACATGGGATCCCACACGGTAGATGGCAGTTGACTTTGCCCGGTTTTGACGCTGGGATTGAGTCTATTGGAGAGCCGATCAGAGGTTTAGGCGTATCGACAGGGGCCATCCCCTGTGACAGGATTCGAACAGGATATCGAGGCCGATGTTCTGCCGGACTCTGTTTAGCCTTTCTCTGGGCTTGTTGCCTGTGTAGTCTGTCTGTAGTCTATCTTTTTCTTGGATGGTCTCATGAGCGATAACTTGTATTCCTGGTTTCCCCGGGCCTTGGTGATTGGCGCTGCGGTTGTGGGGTTGTCGAGCTTGCCTGCAAGGGCTCAGCAAATTACGGATCCCAGCCCAGCTCAAGCGGCCACCAATGTTGAACCTACCTCCCCAATCTCGGCTTCTTTTCGCAGCCAAGATGGAGTCAGCGTGCGTCCGGAAACGGTGAGGGTTTTCCTGGATGGCCAAGACGTCACTTCCCAGTCGGTGATTACCCGCGATTTCTTCACCTATCGCCCTGCCCAACCTCTGCCGCCGGGGCGTCGGGAAGTCTTGCTGGAGTTCACCAATACCCAGGGGGTGACCCGCCGCGTGACTTGGAGCTTCACCGTGGGTAGCCCTGTCCGCGCTTCCATCGACTTAGTGGATCACAATGCCGGCAGTCGCCCTTTGGCAGCGGGAGAAATCCTGTTGGTCACCGTCAAAGGTACCCCTTCCAGCCGGGTAACGGTTTACCTCATCCAGGATGGACGGCAAGTGCAAACCTTGCCGGCTCAGGAAGTTTCCAGCGGCACCTATGTAGTGAACGCCCTAATCGAGGCGAAAGATACCACCCGGGAAGGGATCGTCGTCGCCCGCCTGGAAAATGGCGGCCAAGTGCGCTTCATGACCGCCGAACAACCGGCCCGCCTGATCGAAGGGGCCACCGGGGGCATCCAGCGGCTGACCACCCAAGAGGTTTCCGCTACAGTCAGCGCCCCCAGCCCCCTCTTGCCTCAAATCACCAACCTGCAGGATGGGGATCGGGTTTCCGGTTCTTCGTTTACGCTGCAGGGCACTACAGCTCCCAATGCTTCGGTGCGGGTGAATGTAACGGCTTCGACCTCTCTGGGGGGCATCATCAGCGCCCAACAGACCGTGACCAACCAAACGGTGCAGGCAGATGCCCAGGGCCGTTTCACCATCACCGTTCGGCCTCCCATTCCGGCCTCTGGCACGGTGTATCAGGTGAATCTCACGGCCACTTCCGGCAACCAAACCAGCCCAACGGTAACCCTGCGCCTTACCCAGCAGTAGGGGTTCAAGGGATCCCAGCCCATCCCGATAGACTTCCCCCCACCCATCAAGGGATCTGGGCAGCCTTCCATGTCCAGCAGTTCAGACTTCCCTCTCTCCCCTGGGAGAAGGGCTGGGGGTGAAGGCTCTATCATCTTCAATTCCCAGGGATCCCTTGCCGGCTTGTAGGGGAGTTTTGGATAGAGGAGACTGCATTTGCCAGCGCCACAGGATCCCGGCCATGATCAAGGTGGGCAAAACGATCATCCCGACCACCACTGGCATTTGCTCCGGCAAGGCCAAGTAAGGGCCACCATACTTGATGGCTGTGCTGATCCCGGCAGCAGCCAGCATCAATTTTAGGGCAAACCAGACTGTTTTTCGATCCATGACTTACTTTTAATTCACGCTTTTAATTCACGATGGGCTGGGGTTGCTGACCATGGCAGTGAGAATGCCGGCAATGGTTTCTAGCTCCTCAGGTACCCGATACAGCGTTAAGTCTTGTTTGATCACCTGCTGATGGGCAAGAATTTGTCCGAACTGCCAGATAGACCCCATCGTCACTGCACCGTAGATCTGAGCCTGCTGCTCCACCTGCGCCAGGGCAATCATTTCTACAGCCATTTGCACAAAGGCCCGCGTTAGATCGTCCTTTTTGGCTTCAACCACCAGCAGGATGTTCTTCCCTCGCAACAGATAATCGAGGCTGCCCTTCAACCAATTGTTGACCATCAGGGGATACTCCAGCCGCAAAGGAACTCGACAATGGAGAGCCACTTCGGTCAGCACAGGAGCCACCAGCAATTCCCGCCGCGCTGTTTCGCTGGTGAGGCTAACCAAAGGTAACAATTGTCGGATCCGATCTTTCAAAACTGGGGTTTGCGGCGGCGCAGGGGCAACAGGCCATGTCCACTCCCCAATTTCCAGTCGATAGCCAAACTGAGCCAAGATTTCATCCGGCTCGTAGGGCATCTCAAAATAAGAGCGAAAAGTATAGGATTCGTCTTCTTTAAGAATGGAGATGTTCAGCATGGAGTTCAGGAGAAACCACGCTCAGTCTGGCACAGCTAGGGCTGCTTCAATCCGCTCTTTCAGGGTGGTCACCACTTCTTCAATGGGAATTTCCGTGGCTTGGCCGCTGGCCCGCTCGGTGAGTTCCACCTTGCCTTGTTTGAGGCTGCGCCCCGTGGTGAGGCGATAGGGGATCCCGATGAGATCTGCATCCTTGAACTTGACGCCGGCCCGCTCGTCCCGGTCATCCCAGAGGGTCTCGATGCCGGCAGCAGCGAGATCTTGCACCAGTTTTTCCGCCACGCTCATCTGCTCGGCGTCGGAGATGTTGGGCACCACCACCACTACGTGATAGGGGGCAATGGCCACGGGCCAGATGATGCCATTGGCATCGTGGGACTGTTCCACCGCCGCCTGGGCCAAGCGGGATACCCCAATGCCATAACAGCCCATCCAGAGGGGCTGCTCGGATCCCTGTTCGTCGGTAAAGGTGGCCCGCATTGGCAGCGAGAACTTGAGGCCTAGCTGAAAGATATGGCCGATCTCGATGCCACGGGCCGTTTCCAGGATCTGGTCGGGGTTGAGTACAGAACGATCCCCCGCCTGTGCCTTGCGCACATCCACCACTTCCGGCAGGGGATATTGCTCGCCCCAGTTGGCCCCCACCACGTGCTGCCCCACCTGGTTGCCGCCGGTTACGAAGTTCTGCAGCAGGGCTGCCGTCTGGTCGGCCAAGCGCAGGATCTGGGGGGCAAGGTTTTTTTGCCGGCCCAGACAGCTATCCGGCAAGTCGGGGGCAATGTAGCCCACCGGGATGGGATCCCCCTGCCAACTGTTTTGGATCTCGGCATCGGCCAAGGCGAGCTTGAGCAATTTGCTGGCTTGGTAGCGCTCTGCCAGGCGGCTGAGGTGGTTGGCCAGTTTGACCTCATTGACTTCTTGATCCCCGCGGATGCTGAGCAGCACTGCCACCCGCAGGCCGTTGTCGTAAAGGGCTTGGTAGAGGACGTTTTTAACGATCAGGGTAGAGGAGATTTTTAGGAAAGCGGCCAGCTTCTCGATGGTTTCGGTTCCCGGCGTATCCAGAACCTGGAAGGCGGTGTAGGGAGACTCTGCCGCTGGCGGCGGGATGGAGACGGCCTTCTCCACATTGGCAGCATAGGAGCCATCGGGCGTGTAGAGAATCTCATCTTCTCCGGCAGAGGCCAGCACCATAAACTCCTGCGAGGCCGCCGATGGCCCCCCGATCGCCCCGGCATCAGCATCCACCACGCGAAACTCCAGCCCACAGCGCCTGAGGATGCGGCTATAGGCTCGGTACATATCTTGGTAGGTCTGGCGCAGGCTTTCCTCGTTGGCGTGGAAGGAATAGGCGTCTTTCATGATGAATTCCCGCCCTCGCATTAGGCCAAAGCGGGGCCGAATCTCATCCCGGAACTTGGTCTGGATCTGGTAGAGCGTCTGCGGCAACTGGCGATAGGAGCGGATGAGATCCCGGGCCAGCAAGGTGATCACCTCCTCATGGGTGGGGCCTAGGGCCTGCTCACGTCCCTGGCGATCCTTAAGGGCAAACATGATCCCTTCCGCCTGGGTGTACACCTCCCAGCGGCCCGACTCCCGCCAGATCTCTGCCGGCTGCAGCTGGGGCAAAAGACACTCCTGAGCGCCGATGGCGTTCATCTCCTCCCGGACAATCTCCGAGATCTTTTGCAGCACCCGCCAGAGGAGCGGCAGATAGGTGTAGATCCCTGGGGAGAGCCGCCGGATAAAGCAGCCCCGCAGCAGCAATTTGTGGCTGGGCAGCTCGGCCTCAACGGGATCCTCCCGCAGCGTTACAAACAGCATCTGGCTCAGTCTCTGGCTCTGTTGCATCCATTCCCCCCTCTGAGGACTCCTCCCGCTCGCACGATCAGCTCAAACTTTCCCGCCCTGTTTGGGATCCCCTGCCCGAGAACGCAGGCCGACCTAGAGTCGCTTGGGGTGAAGCTAGGCGGGAGTGAGCGTCCGCCGCTTGGTGACCATCTGGTACACCTCGATGATGTCGCCTTCCTGCCAGGATTGGAACTTGTCGATGCCGATCCCACACTCGAAGCCCGCAGCCACTTCCCGCACGTCGTCCTTGAAGCGCTTCAGGGAGTCTAGACGTCCCTCGTAAACTACCTCCCCTCTGCGGCGAACTCGCACCAGAGCATTGCGCTGCACCTTGCCCGAGAGCACATAGCTGCCGGCAACCGCACCGCGCCCGATGGGGATCACCAGGCGCACTTCCGCTTGGCCCAGCGGCTCCTCCACTTCTTCCGGCTCCAGCAAGCCCTCCATCGCTGCCCGCAGATCGTCCAGCAGGTTGTAGATGATGTCGTACTCCCGCACGTCCACACCCTTGTCATCGGCAGCCTGACGGGCGCCGGGGGCCAGGGTAGTGTTGAAGCCGAGGATGATGGCGTCGCTGGCCGCAGCCAAATCCACGTCGGTTTCCGTGATCTCGCCAGGAGCCGCCAGCAGAACCCGCAACTGGACTTCCTCTTGGGGCAAATCCCGCAGCGCTGTCTGAATGGCCTCGGCGGATCCCTGGACATCCGTCTTGATGATCAAGTTCAACTCCTTGAGCTGACCTTCTTGGGCTTTGGCGGAAACGCTACCCAAGCTCACGCGACGAGACAGCAGCGCCTGTTGTAGACGGGTTTGCCGCAGCACCTCCGCCCGCTCTTGGGCAATGCGACGGGCCTCTTTTTCGTCGGTGTAAACCTGAAACTCATCCCCGGCTGCCGGGACTTCATCCAAGCCCAGCAGTTGTACCGCCGAAGACGGCCCAGCTTCCTGCAACCGCTGGCCGCGGTCGTCCATCATCGCTTTGACCCGGCCCAGCACTGCGCCGGCCACCAGGGTATCCCCCACCCGCAGGGTGCCGTTTTGCACCAACAAAGTGGCCACTGGCCCGCGGGCTTTGTCCAAGTGGGCCTCGATCACCGTGCCGCGAGCGGGACGATTGGGGTTGGCCTGCAGCTCCGCCACATCGGCCACCAATAGGATCATCTCCAGCAGAGCATCCAGGTTACGGCGGGTGAGAGCGCTCACCTCCACCATGGGCGTGTCGCCACCCCACTCCTCTGGCAATAGGCCGTGCTCCGCCAACTGCTGCTTGATGCGCTCTGGCTGGCTGCCGGGCTTGTCGATCTTGTTGATGGCCACGATGATCGGCACCTGAGCCGCCCGCGCATGGCTGATCGCTTCCAGAGTTTGCGGTTGTACCCCATCGTCGGCGGCCACCACCAAAACCGCAATGTCGGTGACGCGGGCTCCCCGGGCGCGCATGGCGGTAAAAGCCTGGTGGCCAGGAGTATCCAGGAAAACGATGCGCCGCTTCTGGCCTTCAAAGTTCACATCCACATGGTAGGCACCGATGCGCTGGGTGATCCCGCCAGCCTCTCCCTGCGCCACTTTGGTGTCGCGGATGGCATCGAGGAGAGTGGTTTTGCCGTGGTCCACGTGGCCCATGATGGTTACCACCGGCGGACGCGAGACCAGATGGTCGATGTCCTCCACGTCCAGCATTTCGGTTTTTTTAGCCTCGGGTTCTGCCTTGGGCCGGCGAATCTCGTAGCCCAACTCTTTGGCCACCGACTCGGCCAGCGACTCATCCAAGACCTGGTTGATGGTCACCATCACCCCCTTGAAAAAGAGGGTTTTGATGATCTCAGTTTCGGCCACGCGCAGGCGATGGGCCAATTCCTGAACGGTGAGGCTGCCATCCAAGAGCAACACCTTCTCTTCGGGCAAGGGCTCTGTCCCGCTAGCGCGATCGGCAGCACCAGCCTCAGCGGAGGTAGGTTGCTGCTGCAAACGGGCAGCAGGGCGGGGGCGGGCAGAGGGAGCAGCCGTTGCCGCGGGTGGGCGATAGGAAGGAGGCTTGGCGGTGGGGCGAGCCAAGGGCTTGAGGGCGTTCAGCTCAGCCTGCTTGACCGCTGAAATGATGGTCATGGGATCCAAATCCAAACCATCTCCATCTCCTTCCCCCCGTCTCCGACTGCGTTTGCGTTTGGCTTGGACGCGGGCAGCCCGCCGACTGAGAGCTTGTAGCTCGTCGTCCTCTTCTTCTTCCGTTTTGCGCTTGACCTTGGGTGGGGTAGGTCTTACGGGAGCCTCCGCCAACACTGGGCTGGGACGTTCCCCAGGGATTCTTTCTGGCAAGGGAGAGGCAGCATCTGGGTCAGGGGGAGCCGGCTTGGCCACAGGACGGGTAGGGGGCCCCACCAATTCCATCCGCCGCTGCGGACGAGGAGCTTCACCGACTTTGCTGCTGCTGACACTGTCTTCTTTGGTTGCCGGGGAGCGCGTGCCAGGGCGAACGGGTGCGCTCACCAGTTGTGGACGGGGGCGCTGCGCAGGTGGAGGAGAAGGAGCTTTTTCTTCCGCAGGCTGAGGAACGCGGGCGTGGCTGGGGGATGGTGCTTCTGAAGGGCTGGGGCGACTGGGCTCGGGAGCTTTTTGCGGCGGTTCAGGCCGCTCTGCCGGCGGTTTTGTCCCGGAGGTAGCTCGTTGAGGGGGCGAGAGTACGATTGGGCGCTTGGCCACAGGACTGGGCTCCGAGCCGCTGGCTTTGGCCGTGGCAGACTCAGAGGGAGTGGGAGGGGTTGCCGGTTGAGAAACAGTCTCCGGCTTTTGGGTGGCCTCAGACGAGCGGACAAGAGGGGTAACCTGCCGCCGCGGTGGGCCTATGAGCTGAGCACCACCAGCCGATCCCTTTTCGGGGGAGACTCGCTCAGGTCGAGACAGCGAGGGCTTGGCAGCCGGCAGAGTTTCAGCAGTCTTGGCTTCGCCAACTGGAGCTGGCTGCTGAGCAGGCGCGGGCCGACGAATGCCGACGATCGCGCTAGCGGTGCCGGGCGCTTTCTGCTGAGGGCGCTCACTGGCTTTAGCTTCAGCAGGAGGCTCCGGCGGCAGGCTTTCAGATGGGGGTTTGGGCCGGGGTCGAGGAGGTTTCACAATGTGGGGGGCGCCCAGCTTGCTGCGCACCAACTCAGCTTGCTCCGGAGAAATGGTGCTGCTGTGGGTTTTGAAAGGGATCCCCAGTTGCTCACAAACCTCCAGCACATCCCGACTGTCACGCCCCATCTCACGGGCAATATCATAAATTCGAACTTTATCGGTCATTCGTCTGCTAGCCTCTGCTCCTTTACTTCTCGTCAGTTTTACTATCCAAACTCAATGGGAACCAAGTTATTGGGTTGAGCCGAACCTTTCGGGCTTGCGGGGGCTTCCTCCGGCGCATCGAGAACAGCTCGGCAATCCTCCGGGGATCCGGCCTGAAGGGAACCCAGGTCTGAAGCTGCTCTGGCAACATCCACAGGGGACATCCAGTAAAGCAACCGAGGAAGAACGAGCAAATGTCAACAGCGCCTCCAGAATAACCTCTCTGCAGCTCCTCCAGCCTGACCTCAGTTTTCCGGCCAACTCCCATTCTGACAGTTGAGAGGGGCTGCCGTGTGGTTCGCAACTTAGCGAACCTGAAGAGGCGCTTTGAATATCTTACCTACATTGGGAATACCTCTAAGGCTCAGGCTTTTGGAGGAGATGTCCCTGGGAATCTTGCTCAAGAGAATCCAGCAGCCGTTGGAACAACGAGTCAGGCACAGGTGCCTTGAGGGCTCGGTTTATCTGTTGCTTGCGCCGGGCTGCTTGCAGACATTCCAGCCGCCGACAGACATAGGCAGAGCGCCCCATACCCCCGCCCAAAAGCACTTGGTGGGAATCAAATTGCCTGACCAGCCGCCACAGTTGTGAGCGAGGAAACAACTGGCGACAGCCTACACAACGACGCAGCGGATCGGCACCCGGCAAAAGACTCTATCCTGCTGATACACTACAAGCAAGCTCTATCCAGCCTACTCCAAATCTGGCGCCTGCGATCGCAGAAACTCAAAGAAATACTCCACCAACTGGGGATCCCGCCAACCCCTGTCTGTTTCTTCCCGCAAGATGCTTATGGCCTCTTGAACGGTGAACGCTCGCTTGTAAGGTCGCTCTGAGGTGAGGGCGTCGTAGATGTCGATGATCTGAAAGATGCGGGCCACCAGGGGGATCTCTTCCCCCTTGAGGCCGTCGGGATAACCGCTGCCATCCCAACGCTCGTGGTGGTGGCGGATGAGGGGCAACACCTCTTTCATGGTGCGCAGTGGGCGGCAGATTTGCTCCCCGATCAAGACATGGGATTTCATCACCTCCCACTCTTCCGGCGTATGCTTGCCTGTTTTACCCAAAATGGCATCGGGTATGCCCACTTTGCCGATGTCGTGCAGGTAACCTCCCCACATCAGCACCTTGATCAGGGGACGGGGCAGATGCAAAAACTCGCCGAAGCTCTTGGCCATTTGTGCCAGGCGCTCACAGTGATCCCCGGTGGTGGGATCCCGGCTTTCCACACTGCGGGCAATGGCGAACAGAACCTGAGCAGCATGATCCAAGTCTTCATTGAGGTGCTTTTGGCGAACGAGGGAACGCACCCGCGCCAACAATTCCGACTCGTCAAAGGGCTTGCTCAAGAAATCATCTGCCCCAGCTTCAATACCGCGCACGCGATTTTTGCGATCGCTGGCCGCTGTAACCAATACCACCGGGATCAAGCGTGTCTCATCATTCACTTTGATGCGTCGACAGACCTCGAACCCATCTAACCCCGGCATCATGACATCCAGCAAGATCAGATCCGGCTGGAAGGTTTTCAACATTTGCAGGGCTTGATTGCCGCTTTCGGCCTCGCTGACCCGATAGCCAATGCTCTGCAGCAGATCCCCCAGCAGCAGGCGGCTGTTGGGCTGATCATCGACGATCAAAAGATGACCGATCTCTGTCTCATCCGCCTCATCCGCAGAAGGTGTGACAGGGATCCCAACTGTCACGGGCATCTTGGGCATCTCGAGTTTGGCGAGTTGGGCACAGGAAAAGCTGGTCACTGCAGGATCCCAGTAGCAACACCTCTACGGTAATCCCATCAGAGAAAAAAGAGCATCAGGCTTTACACTGAGCTGCTCCGGGAAAGGGAAGGGTTTTCTGATACATTTACGCTGAACACTGCTGAACATCACTGTTCAACTATGCAGCGATAGCATTCTGTTTGTTTCCAACCAGAATGGCGGTATCCCGCAAAGCTTTGAGTAGAATACCCAAAGCGCAGTTTCCGTGTCGTCTTACTACCAATTTTCTGCTTTGCTTTGGCTACCATGTTGGCAGACTCGAAAGTAAACAGAAAGATCAACTGGTAGTAATCCGTACTGAACATATTATACATTATTTTCAGTATAGTTGAGCTTATTATTGACTAGAGTCATGCTCCCATCAACCCAGGGCTTTGTGAGCAATTGTACAAAGCCTAGATATCCTGGCAGCCTCCTTCTGTTTAGTCTGATACAGATGCTCCGGAGAGTGGATGCCCCAGTCAACTCCCCAGGCTCCTACGTCAGCTTGCCAGTTGAGTGTCGGGCCCGGTATTTGGCCCCCGGAGTACCGGAGAGTGCTGGGTTCTCTATGAATGCAAAATGAATGCAAAGGCCGAGAATTACGGCCCATCAAGAAATTAAGGGGCACAGCAGCAACACTTCTCTGGGAGAGGGGCTGGGGCTGATGGTCTGTTGAGAACGGGCTTGGAGTGGATGCACCTGAACTGGATGGATCCAATCCTAACTTGGGACTCTCGAATCGATTACTTGTTGAGAAAGTCCCCCAGATTGAGGATGGTGTTTTGCTCGCTGACGATGGCTTGGATGTCGTCGGGCAAGTTGCGGACATACTCGAGCTGGATGACGTTCGGGTTGCTGCGCAGCGCTTCCCCTTTGAGGGCGATGGCTTGGGCCTCACCGCTGGCTTTGACAATCATTCGTTGTTTGATGAGTTGAGCCTGCTCTACGCGAAACACTTCTCTTTGCTTCTCTTGCTCGGCAATTTGTTTGGCTTCGATGGCCGACTGAAACTCTTTGGAAAATTCCACATTGCGCAAGAGCAAGCTCTGCAGCACCAGCCCTTCTGGCTGCATTAGGCGAGAGAGCTCAGCGGCAATTTGTTCTTGGATTTCAGCTCGTTGCTCAGAATAAACGCCAATGGCCGAATAGCGGGCGATAACATTGCGCACCACGGCTTGGGAGGCGGGGCGAATAATTTTGTTCAGGTAATCGGGGCCTACATTGCGATGGATTTCGGGAACCCGATCCGGATCCAGGCGATAGCGCACCGAAACATCCAGATCCACCCGTTGCCCATCGGCAGTGAGAGCGGTGAGGGTATCGTCGGCTTTGACGCTGCGCTCTTCACTTCGGCTGGTCATGTTGTAGGTTTGGGTGCGCACATCGTAAAGGGTGGGGAACTGCAGCACCGGAATCAGCAGATGGATCCCCTCGCGGCGGGGAGTCATTTCCACTCCCGTGAGGCGGTTGAAGATGACGGCTTCGTAGCCGGGTTGGACAACCAGCAGACAACGGGGCAGGAGGGTCAGCAGCGCCAAAAGCAGGCCCAGCAGAGGCAGAAAGCGCGAAGTCTTGCGGTCAAGACTAAATGGTCTAGGGCGTCGCATGCGCATGGGCAAGGGCTCCGGGATCCAAGAGCTTTTTTATCTTAAGGGGTGTGCTGGCTAGCTCAGCACCCAGCGCTGCAGGGCAATGCCCAGCAGCAGGCCAAGGCCGCCGAAGCGTACCACCTGCCAAAAGGTAGCGGGGACAGGATTAAACACCTCTAGCACATAAGCCTGCAGGCGTTGCTCCAGTTGACTGGCTTCAGCTTGGATTTCGGCCCATTGTTCAGGGGAAAGCTGGGCTATGCGCTCCAATTCTCTGAGGTCGGCAAGACGAGCCTGGAGACTCTGGAGTTTTTCCTGCAGAGCCTCGAGAGGATCAAAGGGATCGGGATTGGCCGTCACGGCTGGGCTTTTGTGGGGGGGTAGGCTTGGGGAGAACGGGATCCGGCAAATCCGGTTTGGATCTCGTTGAAGGGTTTGGCTTTGATCAGCCCTGGGGGAACGGGATCCAACTTGAAGAGGGCGCGAATAGCGTTTTCCACCTCGGTGATGGGGCGGTTGCCGACGGATTGATAGACGATATTTCCCTCTGGGTCGAAGAGGAGGGTTTGAGGCACTTGTCCGGTGTAGTATTGGCCGCGCTCGTCGCCGGGCAGGAGGGAATCGACGGAATAGGGGATGAAATAGACCCCCAGCCCGTAGCGAACCTGCAGGTTGGCAATGGTGGCGGCGTATTTTTTGCAATCGCTACTGTCATCGATGTAATACATGAGGAGGGCCGGGATCCCTTGCTCTTTCGCCTGCTTCAAGGAAACGCGGGGGGGGATCATGCCGCCATTGGCCCCGTAGAGGGCAAAGATGTTGCCATCGTAACGGTCGTCGTTGAGCAGGGCGCTGGCGGGAGGGGAAAACCAACCTGTCAAAGCGATGAGCAGAGCCACCAGGAAGATACGAAGCAACAGCATGATCTCATGCTCTTCTGTGGAGGGATCCTTGGCGATCAATCTTTAGAGGTGGGGGATTTTCTCATTGTGCCATCTTGCGCTGTCGCTGCGTCGTTGCCGTTCAACACTGACGCGACCAGGGTCGAGGTGGAGACGGAAGAGCGTGGGCTTGTATGCGCTTGAAAAAAGCCCAGAAGGTCAACTTCACGTTCGGGGACCCAAAAGTAAGCGAAACGGGCCTGTTAGCGGCTACAGGCTCAAGCGGCAAAATGAATGCGCAGGTAGTCTTCTTCCATCTTGGCGCGGGCCGGGGTCATGGCCGCTAAAGTCTGGGGCAGAACCAAGTTGCGGCGGTGGTTGCCGATGCGGATGTTCAGCTCATCCCCGGTTTTGGTCAATTCCACCTGCTCTTTCGGGATCCCGGGCAAGTAAAGATCCAGCCGGTACTGGCCGTTGTCGGTTACCACATTCAGGGTTTGCTCGGCATAGAGCACGTCCGCCGGGTTGCGATCCCCCCAGAGGTCTTTTTTCAGGCGGGCTAGGGCGTCCCATCCCACCAACTCCTCGGAGTACAGCGGGATCTCGAAGACCGGCAGGGGGGCAAAGTTTTCGTGGATTTCCTGGCGATATTTCTGTTGGGCTGCCTTCCAGGCGGCAAAGTAGGGATCCACCACTCCATCGGGCAAGATGCGGTTGGCAATCACCAAATCGGTGGCCACCCCGTAAAGGCTGAGGTAGGCGTGGGCCCGCAGCGATTCTTTGATCACCATCTTTTCGGGGTTAGTGACCAGCCGCACTGAGGTGATGCGGTTGTTGGTGAGGATGCGCTCCAGCCGCTCAATCTTCTGATAGAACTCATAAGGAGCATCCAGCACCTGGTCATTCGGCAGCGGGATCCCGGTCAGCCCCTTCACAATCGGCTCGGCAATAGGACGCAGCATTTGCGCCAGCCCCTGCAGGGGTTTGTAGAACCTGCGCATGTACCAGCCAGAAACATCCGGCAGGCTCAAGAGGCGCAGGGCCGTGCCTGTAGGGGCCGAGTCGATGATCAACACATCGAACTTGCCTTCGTCGTAATGGCGATTCACCCGCACTAGGGCAAAGATCTCATCCATCCCTGGCAAAATCGCCAGCTCCTGTGCCTGCACCCCATCTAGCCCTCGCGCCTGCAACACCTGGGTAATGTAGGTTTTGACGGATCCCCAATTCAGCTCCAGTTCGTTGAGGGCGTCCAGCTCCGCCCCCCAAAGGTTAGGTTTGACCTCGACCGGCTCATGGCCCAAGGGCTGATCGAAGCTATCGGCCAAAGAGTGGGCCGGATCTGTGCTCAGCACCAAAGTTTTCAGGCCAATCTCGGCACAACGCCAGCCGGTCGCCGCCGCCATCGAGGTTTTGCCGACTCCACCCTTGCCGGTCATGAGGATGATGCGTTGCATGAGAGTGCCATTTACATTCTTTTACATCCCTAGCCTAACCGATTTGCTGTGCTCTTCGAGAGGCAGCCAAGGGGCTGAGGTGCAGCCAGCGGGTAAACTATTCATTTGATTACCAAATGATTGCCAAAAAGCTGATGGCAATCATGGCCAAGAAGTCAAGCCTGTTGCAGGCATGTGGGAGGTATGTGATGATCTGTCGCTGGCGGAGTGTGTTGCTGGTTGCCATCCTGACATTGGGGCTGTGGCTGGGATCCCTTTCTGTGCAAGCGGCTGCTGGCCTGCCCCGAGAGCTGCAACAACTGGAGCAACAGGTAGAGCGGCTGCAAAGCCTGGTGGAGGCGGAGGACTGGTTGGAGATCCGCTCCTACATCCACGGGCCGATGGGACTCACTCGTAAGACCTTGACCGGCCTGGCGGCTACCCTGCCAGATAAACAAAAGCGGGAAGTGCTGCGCCTGGCTAAGGAGATGGGCCGCAGCTTAGAACAACTAGACTTTGCCGCCAAAGCCTATGACCAACCCGAGGTGGAGGCAGCCCAGGCCAAGGTGAAAAAGACCTTGCAGGCGCTGGAGGCTGTGTTTTCCTAGTGAGGATCCCTTCTCTCTTTGGCGACTTTGGCAATATGGTGGTTTCAAGTTAGGGTGAGACGCCTAGGCCACTGATCGCGCCAGCGGGACGGAGTCCTTGAAAAGCCTTCTGGCCCTGCGCATTCAAGGTTTTGGGTGCGGATGCAGGGCCCTAGTTTGAATCGAAAACGCAGTCATTTCAAGTAGTGTAGTCATTTTTTAAACAGGTAATGAAACATTTCTGTCGCATTGGTCTCTAACTCCCCTCTCCCTCTGGGAGAGGAGCTGGGGGTGGTCGCGGCAGCGGCGCGGAGCGTTTGGGGAGTGTCTCAATCTAGTTTGAAATGACTGTAATTTACAAACAGGCTGTAACGGCTGCTACTTACAGCGGATGTTGCATCAGCCAGAAGCCGGCGAAAGACTGGGCCCTGAGATCGGTTTGAATGGCAAGAAAGTGGAGCCCCTGGGCCTGCTGCTGGCGCTGGGCAAAGACTTCTGCCTCTGTTCGCAGTGTTTCATCTCTCAATTGTGCAAACAGATAACAATCGTTGAGGCCCGCCTCGAGCAGTAGCCGTCCGTCTGCCACACTCAAGTAGGCGGGTTCCATACCGCTCATCCAGGCTGCCATCGGCAAAGCCCGCTGCGAGGTAATCACCAAGCCGGGAATGAGGGTGCTCCGCACCACTGGTGCCAATGTGTCGGGCGTCAAAGTGTCCCAGGCAACCGGAAAAAGCTCGCCAAATTCTATCGGCCAGGCGTCGGCTTCCCGCAGATCCTCAGCTCGCAAGGTCACGAAGGCCCAGCGTTCTCCCTGCAACTTGTCCGGCAGACGGATGGGATCCGGCGGATCCGGATCCACAGGAGGTTCGGGGCTGTAGGTAAACTGAGTCTCTTGAGGGTAAACCTGCTCTGCCCGTTCTCGCATCCAAGCTTTGAGGGTGTAAACGCGACGACTGGGCAGCATCGGGATCCCAACCGCATCGCAGGCCCGTTGCAGGATGGAACTCATGCGGGCTCGAAACACACGAATGGCCGAGGGAGGCTGGGGAGCCGCTTCGAGGTAGCTCCGCAACTGTCGTGCCACCCAGGTGCTATTCACCTCTTGGTTACTGCAATACTGCGCTTGGCGAAACCGGCCGGTGGGATCGCATACCAACAGCTCCCAAACCCTTCGGTTCTGCTCATCCCGCAGGGGGACGGCGTTGAAATCCATCTGCCAGATAGGGCCGCGCGCAGGGCCAGAACGCAGGGGTTGAGTGGCCAAAGGTTCCTCCTGTTTGCACTACATGCCACTTGAGCGGGCCGGGGATCGTTCGCGCGAGCGGTGGGAAGCACTGTCCCCGACCAAGGCCAATTCCCGCTCCCCGAAAATGGCGGAAGCGTTGCGGTAGTACTTAAACTCCAGCAGGTTATGGAAGGGATCCTGCAAAAAGAAGGTGCCATGCTCCAAGGGGGTGCCAACAAAGCGCCAGCGCGGCTCTTGATAAAAGGGCAAGGCCCGCGCCAAGGCACGGTCGGCCAGCGCCTGCCAATCCCCTTGGGTGGGGAAGATCAGGCCAAAATGACGAGGGTAGATGCCCCGCTGGGGCGTCAGCTCTTCGTGGGTGAGGTGGGCCACCAGTTGATGGCCGTACAGGTTAAAAATAACGGCAGCAGAGGTTTCTCGACCGATCTCACAGCCCAAGCCATCGCCGTAGTAGGCCTTGGCCAAGGCAATATCGGCAACTGGAAAGGCCAGATGAAAGCGGATGGGTTCCATAACGTCGCTCCTAAAAAGCCACCAAAAGTGCCCCACCAGCCAACATCAGAGCCAGCACCCCGAGCTGTGGGGCTTTTCCCCGGCTAATGGGATCCCCGCTCTTTTCAAGGTAGGCGATCTTAGAGCTGCTGCAAGGTGGGATCCCTTCCCAAGCCCGAGATAGACTATACGCCTTTGCGCAGGAGTGCCAACTGCTCGGATGCTATAACACTAGCTGGGGTGTTACCCCCGTGGCCCAGTCTGCAACAGACAACTCGGTGTGTTGAGAGCGTTGAAGAAAGGAAAGGGCAATCTTGGCTATGACCAGCATCTGGATTGAGCAGCGCCGCCGCGAGGATGAATCTCGCAACTTTTTTTGGATGGTGGCGCTATCGCTGCTGCTGCATGTGCTGGTGCTGCTGGGATTGCTCCACTTGGGGCGGCTTTGGCTCATTCGCGAGCCGGAACAGGAGGCCATCGAGTTTATCCTTCTGGATCCAGAAGATCTGCAGCCCCCAGAGGAAGCAGATCTGGTTTCAGAAGTTGATTCCCGCGATGGGGGTGAGCGGGTAGAAGCCCCTCCGTCTCAAGGCAGTCCACCTCAATCTCAGGCCGCCCCTCCCCAGGAGGCCCCTCCGCCGCCGCCGCCAAGACCCCAACCGCCGCCACCCCAGCAGCCTGCCCCTGTTCCACCACCACCTGCCCCGGCTGCAGTTGCCCTGGCAACCCCAACTCCAACCCCTCCACCCAAGCCCACGCCTACCCCAACCCCCGCTCCCCCTCAGCCCACCGCGACCCCGACTGCGGCACCGCCCCCTCCCACGCCTGTCCCCAGACCTACTCCGACCCAAACTCCACCGCCTGTGGCGGCTGCTCCCTCCCCAAGGCCCACTCCCCCGCCAACTGCGGAGCCCTTGCCCACACAGCCAAGCGAGCGGGTTTCGGATCCCAGCCAATTGGCTCCCGTTCCGCCCGCTCCGCAACCGGTGACAGAGGTTCTTCCCGCCCAGCGGCCCTCTGACTCTTCCCAGTTGGGGCCTCCGGTCAGTGCCTCTGCTCCCAGCAATGGAGCCGGGATCCAGAGCAGTGGAGCTAGTGGATTGGTCAACCCCACCCAATCCGCTCCCAATCCCCCCAGCGTGGCAGCGCGGGCCAATGTGGATTGGGGCCCCTGGCTGGCCGCTTTGCAGCGGAAAGTGGAGCAAAATTGGATACCTGGGCAGACCGGTACCTCGCGCCGCACAGTGGTGATCTTTACAGTGGGTCGAGCTGGCGATCTGCAGAGCATTCGCCTGGGGCGCACGTCCGGCAGCCAACAAACAGACGATGCAGCGCTGACGGCTATCCAGAGGGCAGCTCCCTTCCTGCCGCTGCCTGAGGCCTACGAGGGCAACTCGGTGACAATTAATTTCACCTTTGATATCAACGTGCTGGGCCAGTTGACTGTAGGGGAATCCGCCAAGTAAACTACCCGACCCTGACTGCTTCGCGGTACAGAGTAGGCTTTTAGTAGCCCTGCAGTTAGTAAACTAACCACGGACCTCTGGGATGGTTTACGACACCCCCAATCGACCGTTACCAGTGCCTTAAACAACCGTTTCTGGTGTCCGCAGTATTATTAATTATTGTATCACAAGGCAAGTGAAGTTGTGTATTCCTCCCGATACTGACTTAATCTGCGCTGGTGCTGCTTTAACCTCCTTTCGCTGCGTCTGAGAAACTTTGGACACTCTACAGAGTTGCCGTTCTGGTCGGTGTAGAAAGCCTTCCAGCCCAAGTCAATGCCAATAACATTGCCTGTGTATTCTCCCTGCTCCTTGCGCTCCACATCCAAGCAGAACTGGGCATAGTACCCATCTGCCCTGCGTATCACCCGCACCCGATTGATTTTGGAGTTTAGGATATGGTGTCTTGCCTCACCATTGCAGTACAAGGCAAATGTTCCTGCGTTGAAGCCGTCGGTGAACGTGATGGACATGCCGTCAGGAGACAGCTTCCAGCCGGACAGCTTGTACTCGACCGACCGACAGTTCTTCTTGAACTGCGGATAGCCTTTCCTTGGCTCTTTGTTCTTGCAACGGCGGTAGAAGTTGGAGAGGGCAGACCAAGCTCTTTCGGCACTAGCTTGACGGGCGGCAGAATTGAGCTGGCGGGCGAAGGGGAACTCTTTGGCCAAGTCCTTGCAGAGGGAATACAGAACCGCTTTGGTCGCGCCCCGGTTATCCATCCAGTACCGCAGACACTTGTTTTGCACAAACTGCGCAGTGCGAATGGCTTCATCCAGAGCTTGGTACTGCTCTGCTGTGCCGTTGAGCAGCTTGGCTTCTCTGACCAACATATTGCTATTTTAAAGTGCTACGCACCGCTACCGCGAACAGCGTTCCTGAAGGGATAAAACGGTCTGCGCCTTACATCCCTGCCCTCAAGGGCAGGGCTTTACGGCGTTTTTTCGGTAAAACCGCAGGGATCCCTACAGGTTGCCAACGCAGCTCAGGGTGTGGAGAAGACCCAGGGTACCAGCTCCCACCGTCGTCGATGGACAGGATCCCCAAAATGCGCGACGGTGAGTTTATTCTGGTCGTTACGCTGGACGCCAAAGGGATCCCTGATGAGTTCAACCCCGCTGCAGCGCACCCCCTTGTTCCCCCTTCATCAAGCTTTGGGGGCGCGATTTGTCTCTTTTGCCGGCTGGGAAATGCCGCTGCAGTATCGGGGAGTGATAGCAGAACATCGGGCAGTGCGGGAGAGGGTGGGGACATTCGACATTTCCCACATGGGCAAGTTCACCCTCTGGGGGCCGGAGCTGGGATCCCACCTCAGCCGTCTGGTTCCCAGCGATCTGAGCGCTGTTCCTGTGGGATCCGGTCGCTACACCGTCCTGCTCAATCCGCTGGGGGGCATTTTGGATGATGTCATCTTCTACCGGCATCCACCGGAGGGTGAGCTGGAGCACTGGAGCGTGATCGTCAATGCAGCTACCCGGCAGAAGGATTGGGATTGGCTCAACCACCACTTCCAAGGGATCCCCGGAGTCAACCTTCAGGATCACTCCGACACTCGGGTCTTGTTGGCGGTGCAGGGGCCGGCAGCCGAGGAGGTTCTCCAGCCCTTTTTAGAGGGATCCCTGAAGGCTTTGCGCCGGTTTCAGCACGGTCGGTTTGCCACAGCAGCGGGAACCTCGGGAGAGACTATCTTTGTGGCCCGCACCGGCTACACCGGAGAAGATGGCTTTGAAGTTATGCTCAGCCCCGAAGACGGCATCCGCCTTTGGGAGCAACTGATCCAGGCCGGCGTGCAACCCTGTGGGCTGGGCTGCCGCGATACCCTACGTCTGGAGGCCGCGCTCCATCTCTACGGGCAGGACATGGACGAGAGCACCACTCCCTTAGAAGCCGGCTTGGGCTGGTTGGTGAACAACCCAGGGGACTACATCGGCAAGCCCGCCATCGAAAGCCAACGGCAGCAAGGGATCCCTCGCCACCTGGTGGGGTTTCGCATGCTGCATCCGGCCATCCCCCGCAGCGGCTATGCCATCTACGCTCCCAACTCCCCTGAGCCGATCGGACGGGTAACCAGCGGCACCCATTCTCCCAGTTTGGGCTACGGCATCGGCTTGGGCTATGTCGCTCCGGCTTGGGCCAAGGTGGGATCCCGGCTGGAAATTGAAATTCGGGGGCAGCGCCAGCCTGCCGAAGTGGTGAAAAAACCTTTCTACAGTGCTGCGCACCGCTGACGCAAACGGTTACAGGTTCCCGTTAACCCAGGGTTTGGCAGCTTTGGGCGTGGAGTATTCCTGTTGCAGCCGCCGCAATTTCCGCAAGGCCCGCCGCTCAATTTGTCGGACTCGCTCTCGCGAAAGGCCGATGTGCTCCCCAATTTCCCGCAGCGTTAGGCCCCTCGATCCATCCAGCCCATAGCGAGCCACGATCACCTGTCGTTCTCGTTCACTCAGTTGGCCCACCAGCGCGCGGACTTCCTCTCGACGGGCAAGCTGGGTTAGGTGTTCAACAGGGTCGTTGTCTTCATCTGGGATGAAGTGCTGCAGCTCGGTGCCGTCTTCATCCCCTACCCCCACATTCAAGGAACGCATCTCTGCCATGTGGCGGGTGATCAGCTCCCGGTAGTTATCGCCAATATCCAGAGAATCAAAAACTTCTTCCGCTTGGGGACGGGATCCCCTTTCGGCAGATAACTCGCGGTAGCGCCGCTTCACCTGGGAGACCTTTTCGTACATGTGGGCCGGCAGACGGATCATCCGCCCCTTGTTTTGGATGCCCCGGTTCACGCTTTGCCGGATCCACCAAGTGGCATAGGTGGAGAACTTGTAGCCACGGGTGGGATCGAACTTTTCCACGGCGCGGGTGAGGCCGATGGTGCCTTCCTGAATCAGATCCAGAAACGGCAAGCCTCGATTGCGATAGCGCTTGGCAATCGACACCACCAAGCGGAGGTTACACTCCACCATTCGTTTCTTGGCTGCTTCCCCCTGCCGCAGGATCTGCTGCAGCTCTGCTAAAGGGATCCCCAGCCGCTGGCTCCAACCTTCCACAGACTCATGGGGCTGCCGTTGCTCCAAGAGCGTCACCATCCGCTGCACCTGGTGAGCCAGGCGGAGCTCTTCTTCAGCGGTGAGCAACGAGTAGCGGCCAATCGTCTTTAAGAAACGCCCCACCGCATCTTGCAAGTCAAGACTTTCTGACATATCAAACCCCACACCATAAATTCATGTCCTGTCAGAATCTCTACTTCTCCTGCTGCATCGGGCCCTCTTCCTACACACGAAGCTGACCTTTCTGCAAACAGCACCTTATTCATACCAGCACAAAAGCCTTTTCGTAAAGGCTTTGACTTCGAAAAATCTAATCCAGAACTCGGTGTTTGACTCACTAAATTTATTGAGGCTGCTTCACTAGACACTACCGGCAGTGCTTTAAGTCCTTTTTTATTGAGTAGTAACTCTACCTCAAGTAGGAGGGAAGAGATCAACTATTTTATAAACTCAATCTTAAGTTCTAGATAGATTGAAAAAATTATTCCACTTGCTTGACCAGTTTTTGGTACCAAATCAGATCTTCAAGAGATCTTCAAGAGACAAAAAAGCAATTTTTTTCATCCAATTTGTGGGACTAGAGATGAGTATTTTTGTTCGCAGAGCCATCGGAAAAGCTTACTTGGCAAGGCACAGCAAGGGTCATCGGCGGGTTTTTGGAACGGCTTGGGGCTGGTTTGGTACCTCATCGCCGGCAATTCCAGCCGGAGACAGACGAGAACAGATCCCTGTGGGACAGATTTTTGCTGCTGCCTCCAAACATAGTGGAGACTATCGTCAATTCTTGACTTTAGACGCTAGATGTAGATCCAAGATTTCTGTGTTACCGAACACGCCAGGCGCGGATGCCTCAGCCTTGGTGCTCCGTACCGCTATCGCGAATGCCGCAGCGCGCGCCTACATAAGAAGGCAGGTCAGGCCAGCCCAGCGACCCTCCAGGCCCAGGTGTGTTGCACTCCTGCGGGAGAAAGGGGGAGCTGCGTTCCGCTCGCTCGACCCACCGCAGGATGGTTTACATTTCTTCCACCACCCCAAGGGCGCTTTATAGTGAGGATCCGGTCTCCATCGGTCAAAGGATTGGAAGGGCCATGTCTCACTTCACCACCCTGCAAGTGCAAATCAAAGACGCCGATCTCCTGGAAGAGACTCTGAAGGAATTGGGCTACGCTGTGCAGCGGAATGCCAGCCTGCGGGGCTATCTCTGGAACCGCACCCGCGCCGATCTGGTGATCCGGCAAAAGAATGGCTTCGACATCGGGTTTCGTCGCAACGGGGATCACTACGAGCTGGTGGCCGATCTGTGGGGGGCGGGCATCGATCCCAAGACCTTCCTGGAGCCGATTTTGCAGCGCTACGCCCACAAAAGTTTGCTGCGCTCAGCCCGTGAGCAGGGCTATACCATCGAGGCCGAAGAAGTGCTGGAGGATGGCACCATCCGCGTGGTGGTGGGGCGTTGGCTATAAGCCAGGTTCATCGGGATCTGCCCATGGTAGGTAAGCCTCAGCCGGCTGTCAGAACTGGCCAGGGATCCCGGCCCCAACCTTGGGATCTGGTGTTGGGGGGGCAAACGGCAACCGGGAGCGCCCCGGCCCATGCCTTAGTGCTGGGAGGTCTCGAGGGGGCGCGGCGACGACTCGCTCATAGCGATGAAGCCGTGCGCTTGGCCACCCTGCCCCAGTTGCTGCAGTACGGGTCGGCGGGCCTGGCCGAACTCATTGAAGCCCTCGCCGGCAATAGCTCTTGGGCAGTCCGCTTGGCAGCTTGGCGGCTGTTGTCTCAGCTTGGCCAGCCGGAGGCAGAACGGGCCTGTCGCACCTACAGCCCTTTTCGCCCGGTGGGGGGAGCGCAAGGGGTGATCGTGGCCTATCGGCGTGGGGAGCGGAACTTTGCCTATGCAGACCTGGAGGGAGCCGACCTTCAAGAAGCACGGCTGGGGGGGATCAACCTGTGGGAGGCCAACCTGAGGCGGGCCAACTTGCGCTTTTGCAACTTCAACGGCGCCCGGCTGCGGCAAACGGATTTGCGCCAAGCGGATTTGCAAGGGGCCAAGCTGAGCGGAGCCGACTTACAGGGAGCCGACCTGCGGGGATCCGACCTGAGGGGGGTAAAAGTTAGCGGCACCAGCCTGCGGGGATCCCGGCTTTCGGAAGAGACCCACCTGGAAGAACGGGTGCGCCACATTTGGCAGTTGCAAAACTGGGGGGGACAGGGACAGGATTTCTCCGGCCAAGACCTGAGCAAAGCCGATCTGCGGGAACTGGTGCTCTGTCAGATCCGGCTGAGGGGAGCGGATCTGAACCGGGCGGATCTGCGTGGATCCAACCTAGAGGGAGCAGATTTGGGGGGAGCCAACCTACAGCGGGCGGACTTGCGGGGGGCCAAGCTGTCCAATGCCGACCTGGAAGGGGCCAATCTCAGCGGCGCCGAGCTGCGTCAGGCCCAGTTTCAGGGGGCTAACCTGCGGCGGGCCGATGTCAGCGGGGCCAACCTAACCCAAGCCAACCTGGAAGGAGCTCAGATCGAAGGGTTAAAGCACAGCGGATCCCGGATTGCCGGCCTGATCTTTCCCGACGGCACCCCGATCAAGCCCTGGTGGTGGTAACAGGTGCCTACCGCTCACCCAATGAGCCAAATCCAAAGGAATCCCAAGATCCCCCGGCAATTGGGCAAACCCGGATCACCATAGGAGTAGAGATACCTATGGAGTACAGCTATGGTTCTGGCAGAACAGCTCTCGACAAAACCGCTCACCGCCGACGAGCTTCGCAAAATGGATGCCTACTGGCGGGCCGCCAACTATCTGTCGGTCGGGCAAATCTATTTGATGGATAACCCGCTGCTGCGAGAACCCCTGAAACTGGAACACGTGAAGCCGCGCCTGCTGGGGCACTGGGGCACCACACCCGGGTTGAACTTCATCTACGTGCATCTCAACCGCATCATCAAACGGGAAAACCTCAATATCCTCTACATCACCGGCCCCGGCCACGGTGGCCCTGCTCTAGTGGCCAACACCTACTTGGAAGGCACCTACAGCGAGGTGTATCCCAACATCGGCCAAGACGCCGAAGGCATGCGCAAGCTCTTCAAGCAATTCTCCTTCCCCGGCGGCGTGCCCAGCCACGTGGCTCCGGAAACCCCTGGCTCCATCCACGAGGGGGGAGAACTGGGCTATGCCCTAGCCCATGCCTTTGGGGCGGCCTTCGACAACCCCGATCTGCTGGTGGCCTGTGTGGTGGGGGATGGAGAAGCGGAAACCGGCCCCTTGGCCGCTTCCTGGCATTCCAACAAGTTCCTCAACCCCATCCACGACGGAGCAGTGCTGCCGATTCTGCACCTGAACGGCTACAAGATCGCCAATCCCACCGTTTTGGCCCGCCTCAGCCGTGACGAGCTGCAAAATCTGTTTGTGGGCTACGGCTACAAACCCTACTTCGTAGAAGGCTGCGAGCCGGCAGAGATGCACCAGTTGATGGCCGCCACTTTGGACACGGTGATCCACGAGATCCAAGAAATCCAGCAGCATGCCCGCAGCAAAGGGGATCCCACTCGTCCCCAATGGCCGATGATCATCCTGCGCACCCCCAAAGGCTGGACCGGCCCCAAAGAGGTGGACGGCAAAAAGGTGGAAGATTTCTGGCGCTCCCACCAAGTGCCCCTGGCGGATCTGGCCAAAAAACCGGAGCACCTCAAGGCTCTGGAGGACTGGATGCGCAGCTACAAGCCGGAAGAACTCTTCGATGAAAATGGCCGTCTGCTGCCGGAGCTGCAAGAGCTGGCCCCCAAAGGGGAAAAACGCATGGGGGCTTTGCCCCACGCCAACGGCGGCCTGCTGACGCGGGAGCTGAAAATGCCAGATTTCCGTCGCTACGCCGTGCCTGTCCCCCGCCCCGGCACCACCGAAGCCGAAGCCACCCGAGTTCTGGGGCAATTTTTGCGGGATGTGATGAAGCTCAACCCCCACAACTTCCGCCTCTTTGGCCCCGACGAGACGGCTTCCAACCGCTTGGATGCTGTGTTTGAGGCCAGCGACCGCACCTGGGTAGCTCCCATCTACGATTGCGACGAGCACCTCTCCCCAGATGGACGGGTGATGGAGATCCTCAGCGAGCACGTCTGTCAGGGCTGGCTAGAAGGCTACCTGTTGACCGGGCGACACGGGTTCTTTTCCTGTTACGAAGCCTTCATCCACCTGGTGGACTCGATGTTCAACCAACACGCCAAATGGTTGAAAACCACCCGGCACATTCCTTGGCGGCGGCCCATTCCTTCCCTCAACTACCTGCTGACTTCCCACGTGTGGCGGCAGGATCACAACGGCTTTAGCCATCAGGATCCCGGCTTTTTGGATCACGTGGTCAACAAAAAGGCCGAAATCATCCGCGTCTACCTGCCCCCGGATACCAATACTCTGCTCTCGGTGGCCGACCACTGCCTGCGCAGTCGCCACTACGTGAACGTGATCGTGGCAGGCAAACAGCCGGCCCTGCAGTACCTGGACATGGATGCGGCCATCAAACACTGCACCCAGGGCTTGGGAATCTGGGAATGGGCCAGCAACGATCAGGGTTCAGAGCCGGATGTGGTGATGGCCTGCTGTGGCGATGTGCCGACGATGGAAACCCTGGCGGCGGTGGACTTTTTGCGGCAGCACCTGCCGGAGATCAAGATCCGGGTGGTGAACGTGGTGAACCTAATGAAGCTGCAGCCGCCCAGCGAACACCCCCACGGCATTAGCGACAAGGAGTTTGTCAGTATCTTCACCCCCGACAAGCCCATCGTGTTTGCCTTCCACGGCTATCCTTGGCTCATCCACCGCCTCACCTACCGCCGTCCCAACCACCACAACCTGCACGTGCGCGGCTACAAGGAGGAAGGCACCACCACCACCCCCTTCGACATGTGCGTTCTCAACCAGGTGGATCGCTTTAACTTGGCCAACGACGTCTTGGAGCGGGTGGATCGCTTCAAGTACCGGCGGGATCACGTCCAGCAGCTTATCCGGGACAAGCTGGTGGAGCACAAGCAGTACATCTGCAAACACGGGGAAGATCTGCCGGAGGTGCGCAACTGGAAGTGGCCCTATTGAAGGGATCCCCACTCAACTAACTTTCGCCTCTGAGCTCTGGCAGGATAGAGTTTTTGAGGGTTTGGAGGTTGAGAGTGTGAGGGGTTCAGAAAGGGTGGATGCGGATACCCTTCCCGATCTGGAGGTGGAAGAAACAGAGTGGGGCGGGATGGCGCTCTCGCTGGGGCTGGGTTTAGCCCTCTCGGCCCTTGTGATCGGGATCCGCCCCCAGGTGGTCGTTCCTTTTGGATTGAGCGCGTTGGGTTCGGCCCTGCTGGGATCCCTGCTCATCCCTGGGTTGCGGCGCTGGAAGGCGGGGCAAGTGATCCGCCAGGAGGGGCCCCAATCCCACCAGAAAAAAGCAGGCACACCCACCATGGGCGGGATCAGCTTTTTGCCCGTGGGGCTACTGGTGGCCGGGATCTGGAAAGGCCTACGGCCCGCTTACGCGAACGGCTGGGATCCCCATTGGCTGGCCGTCGCGCTGCTCACGCTGGCCTACAGCTTTGTCGGCTGGCTGGACGATTGGCTGGTGATCCGACAGCAATCCAACAAGGGGTTGTCTCCCCAACACAAGCTGTTGCTCCAGGTGGGAGTTGCCCTTGGGTTTTGTGTCTACCTGGCCTGGCAGGGGATCCCGACCAGTCTGACCTTGCCGGGGATAGGCACCCTCTCTCTGGGCTGGCTGTTCTGGCCCTTGGCCCTGTTTGTGTTGGTGGGCACCAATAATGCCGTAAACCTCACCGATGGTATGGACGGCTTGGCGGCAGGGGTGGTGGCCATCCTGCTGATTGGGCTGGGGCTCCTTCACAGGGATCCAGAGCTATCGGTGTTGGCTTTCACACTGAGCGGTGCCTGCTTGGGGTTCCTGGTTCACAACCACCACCGGGCGCGGCTGTTCATGGGCGATACCGGATCCCTGGGGTTGGGGGGCGCTCTGGCCGGGTTGGCGCTGCTGGGGGATCAGCTCTGGGCCTTGGCCCTGATGGGGGGCGTGCTGGTGGCCGAGGCGCTGTCGGTGATGCTGCAGGTGGGCTACTTCCAATACACCAAACGCAAAACCGGCACAGGCCAACGGCTGTTGCGCATGTCGCCCTTGCACCACCATCTGGAGCTGGGGGGCTGGTCGGAGGTGCAGGTGGTGGGATCCTTCTACGGGGTAACGGCGCTGCTGGTGGGGCTGGGCTGGGCCTGGTGGCACTGGACCGGAATGTGAGTTCGAGCTGGGGATCCACCGGGATTCCAATGGGGGCCTGACCTCAAACGGGTTGTTCGGCGTGGGAAATGGCCACCGGCAGATCGGCCCCCACCCGCTAAGTCCCGGGATCCCTTCTGTTGTGAGGAAAACGCAAAGATTACTGACCGATGTTTGTTCCCTGTCAAATTTCCAACTGAATCTTTTACATTCACCGTTGCAGATCGGGGATCGCTGTAACGTATGGATATGAACTTAAGTTAACATTGCCTTCCCCTGTAACCCAGTTGGAGGCCTCTAAAAGGAGTGTAATCTCATGATGCCGAGTGGCTCCAAAAATTCCGATAGGCCAGCGGCACAGTCAGGGCACAGCGATTTGGTCTCCGACCCGCCGATGCAAGCGGCTCCTTCTCCGGCAGGTGCTGCTGAGCTTTCCTCTGCGCGGCCGTACGTGGTGTTGCACGGCCATTTCTATCAGCCGCCCCGAGAGGATCCCTGCCTCAACCGCATTCAGCGACAGCCGAGCGCCAGCCCCTTTCACGACTGGAACGAACGCATTTGGGCGGAATGTTACCGCCCCAACGCCTTTGCCCGCGTTCTGGACGACCAAGGACGGGTGGTGCGCATTGTCAACAACTATGAATTCTTGAGCTTTAACTTCGGCCCTACTCTCCTCTCTTGGCTAGAGGAGCATGACATTGAAGTTTACCAACGCATTTTGGCCGGCGACCGTCTCAGCGCTGAGCGGCTGGAGGGTCATGGCAATGCCATCGCCCAAGTCTACAACCACGTCATCCTGCCCCTGGCCAACGAGCGAGACAAGTACACCCAGATCCGCTGGGGAATTGCCGATTTTCAACACCGCTTTGGGCGCCATCCCCAGGGCATGTGGCTGGCCGAAACCGCCATTGATGCAGCAACGGTCACGGCCTTGGTCGAATGTGGGATCCGCTTCGTCATTTTGGCCCCCAGCCAAGCGCAGCGCATTCGCCCCTTGGGACAAACGGAGTGGATCGACGTTAGCCAAGGCCAGATCGATCCCCGTCGGCCCTACCGCTGCTTTACCCCCGATCGGGAGGGGTACTTGGATATTTTCTTTTTCGATGGCCCCATTTCCCGTGACTTGGGCTTTGGGGATATCGTTTACAGTACTTATTCGCTGGCGGAGCGGATCCGTTCCGCTCTGCGCTCGGACAAAGAGGGGGAAGCCTATCTGATCAACTGTGCCACCGATGGAGAGACTTTTGGCCACCACAAGCGGGGTGTAGAACGCACGCTGGCCTATGCCTTTTGCGAGGAATTTCCCCGCCGGGGCTGGCAGGTGGGCAACTACAGCCATTTTCTCAGCCAACATCCCCCCACTTGGGAGGTGCAACTGAAACCGGTCACCGCCTGGAGCTGCGCCCACGGGGTAGGACGGTGGTCGCGAGACTGTGGCTGCGGAGCGGTGGGAGGGTGGCACCAACGCTGGCGGCAACCGCTGCGGGAGGCCCTCAACTGGCTGCGGGATCAGCTGGCCGAGATCTACGAGACAGAAGCCAGAGCCTACCTGCGGGATCCCTGGCTGGCGCGGGATCGTTACATCGAGGTGATTTTGGATCGGGAGCGCTGTGATGCCTTTTTGCAGGAGCACCAAAGCCACCGCCTCACCGCCGAAGATCGGGTGCAAGTGCTGCGCCTGTTGGAGATGCAGCGCTACAGCCAGTTGATGTTCACCAGTTGTGGCTGGTTTTTCGAGGAGCTATCCCGTCCTGAAGGGGTGCAGATCCTGCGTTACGCGGCACGGGCTATCCAGTTGGCAGCAGCAGTGGCGGATGTCAACCTAGAAGAGGAGTTTTTGCAGCGCCTGAGCAAGGCCCCCAGCAACCTCGACCTCTACAGAGACGGCAAGGGGGTCTATTGCGCCTTGGTGCGCCCCAGCTTGATCAGCCCGCAACGGCTGGTGGCTCAGCACGCCATGTTTTCCCTGTTTAACGGGATCCCCCGTTCCCAAGGATATGTGCTGGATCAGGTGGATCAAGAGCGCCTGAGGATAGGGGGATCGACGCTGGCCATCGGGCGGGTGAAACTCACCTTTCCCACCACCCGCGAAGAGCACGACCTGATCTACGCCATGCTCCATCTCGGCGGTTGGGACTTTCAATGTGGGGTCAAGCCATTTGCCGGGCGGCGCCTCTATGAGCAGATAAAAGTGCGCCTACTGGCCGGATCCCACAGCCGGGTACAGATGATCCTGACTCTGCAAGAGCTGTTTGGGCCAGAGACCTTCGACCTCAACACCCTGAACGACGAAGATCGGCAGCAGATGATGCGCTGGCTCACCCAAGATACCCTAGACCGCCTAGGCCAGCTCTACCGCCAAACCTACCTGGACAATTACGGAGTCTTGATGGCCTTCCGAGCGGATGGCCTGCCGATCCCGGAAGAGTTGTTGGCTGCTGCCCAGATTACCCTCAACCAACGCCTGTTGAGCAGTTTGCGGGCAATGGAAATGGAAGAGGGCAAGCGGGATCATCTGCTGGAATTGCGGGCAATTGTGCGTGAGGCCGAGCAGTTGGGGTGCCAGTTGCGGCGGGAAGAAGCAGCCCGCGTTTTGGATCGGCTCCTACAGCGGGGGATGTGGCACCTTGCCCACGCTTTTGAGCCGGAGACCTTCGGCGAACAGCTCTACAACCTGGAAGAATGGCTGCAATTGGCTGCAGACCTGCGCCTGCCCATCAACTTGGATCGCCTGCAAGAGCTCTATCTGACAGCGCTGGAGCGTCAAATTGGCCCGCGTTGCCCAGCTTGGCCCCAAGAAGACTGCCGAGACATTTCTGCCGAAAACCTGCACCGCCTCTTACAGGTTGGGCAGCGAATTCGGGTCAACGTCAATGCCTGGCTGCGTCACCTACACCCCCAAAATTAAACCCCCAAGATTAAGTTGAGAGCTCAGTGAACTTTAAAGCCATCGGGATGACAGGATTCGAACCTGCGACCCCTTCGTCCCGAACGAAGTGCGCTACCAAGCTGCGCTACATCCCGACTGACAGGCCCCTTTAACCGCCCGCCGAAGCTCAACAAGTATAGCACGCCGGCTACGAACAATGAGGACAAGGGATCCCCAGCAGAGAAGGGGATCCGATCTGCGCTAAGCTGCAAAAATCCCCCCTCTCGTCAGCCCAAGTATGAGTCAGTCTAAGGGTTTCCGCAAATCCAAGCCTGAGAAAAAACCGGCCAGCTCCAACACTGCCAAGCGCAAGGAAGCCGCCAAACGGTACGACGAGCTGAAAGCCAAGGGGATGCCGGAGTTCAACATCTTTGCCCGCCGTCGCCAGCCCGCGCCTGGCCAGCCCAACCCTTGGCTGCCGGTGGGATCCCTAGCAGTGGGGCGTTCCAGCGCCATTCACCAGGCCATTTTCCAAAATGAGGAAGAACTCAAAAAAGCAGCCGTCAGGCTGTTTCCCCGTCTCGGCAAGGTGAAAGATGACCTGGAGTTTGGGTTTCGCCTCAAGGACAAGGACTTTCAGGACGAGCCGATCCAGGTGGCGATCCGTCCCCAGCCTTCACCCCTTCAAGTCTGGATGGCCAAAATCCGAGGTTGGTTGGGCCTCTCCGGCAAAGGAACCTCTAAAAAAGGCTAGACTGCCGCAAAGGCTCTGGGCAGCCAGCTCAAAATCAGAGGGTTGACCACCTCTGGGCGCTCGTCGTGGGGGCAATGGCCTGTATTGGGAATGGGCAAGAACTGGTAGTCGATCCCTTTCACGTGGTTTTGAAAGCCGCGACCCCGTTGAATGGGCGTCCAGGGATCCCCTTCTCCCCAGAGCACCAACAGCGGGCAGCGCACCTGAGGCAATAGGGCTTCGGGAGTCGGGCCGGGGGGAGCGGTAAGAATCGAGGCAAACACCTGCTGAGCGCCCACATCACAGGAAGGGGCATACAGAATCTCCACCAGCTCATCGGTAATGGCGGCGGGGTTACGGTACACCTGCTTGAGAGTTGCGCGGATACGCTGCCGCTGCCGCACCCGATCAAACAAAAATGGCCCCGTCACCGGAGAAGCCGCCAGAGCGGTGAAAACACCCATGAAAAGGCGAAACATCGGGTTGAGCTCATGGGAGCGATGGTTCAATCCCCCGGCGCAGTTGAGCAGCACCGCCCCTGCTGTTAACTGGGGATGCCGGGCAGCCATCATCAAGCTGAGCAAGGCACCGATGGAATTGCCGATAAATACAGCAGGCTGCTGAATGTGCTGCTGCCAAAAATCCACCAGCAACTCCGCCCACAGATCCAAGGTGTAGGGGAGAACAGGCTTGGCCGAGCCGCCAAACCCCAGCAAATCCAGGGCATAGACCCGGTATCCTGCCGCAGCCAGCACGGGGATGTTGTGCCGCCAATGGCCGATGGAAGCCCCAAATCCATGCACCAAGACCAGCGGGGATCCGGATCCCTGCACCACATAGCGAATGGCATGTCCGCGCCAGCTCCAGACTTGGGGAGCAAAAGGAGCAATGGCATCAACCGCAGAACCGGCAGAAGAAGCAGTCAGCACAGCCTGAAAACAGACCCAGTTAAAGATGTAGGCAGAAACTCAGAGCCATCCCTGTTCATCATAGCTTCGGAATGCCTTTGTCTCCCGTCTCTACTGCCCTGCCTGCTGCTGCAGTTGCGGGTTCAGGTGCCGCCGAGGTGGGGTTGGGCCGGTCAACATGGGACGAAAGCATGCTGGACTTCTTGGGATCCCCGCCCTTGGCTGGATGGCATAGCACCCGGGGATCAGCTAGAAATCGCAGGAGCCCCGCACTGTACCCGTAGGGTCGGTGTCGGGAGGAATGCGCTTTGATGAAGTACAATGAACTTATGAGCCAAGT
>NZ_JBSSCZ010000022.1:0-61028 GCF_054060215.1 Thermostichus sp. OS-CIW-30
TTGGCTTGCCAACTGCAGGGCTACCGTTCGCGCCAGCGGGCCGGAGGCCTTAAGCCCGCCCTGTACTGCGAAGCAGTCAGGGTCGGGTAGTTTACTGAATTAGGATGGGAAAGCGTGGTTTTGCCGTGTCGGCCCGCTTATTCTTCTCTTGGGTAGGTCTGGAGCAGCGCAGATGGCAGTTTACGAGGGCAATTTTGTTCAGACGGAGGATCTGCGTCTGGCCATTGTCATCGGTCGGTTTAACGACCTGATCACCGGCAAATTGTTAGAAGGGTGCCAGGACGCGCTGAAGCGGCATGGTGTGGATGTCGGCCCGGAGAGCAAGCAGGTGGACTACTACTGGGTGCCCGGCAGTTTTGAGGTGCCTTTGCTGGCCCACCAACTGGCCCAATCTCGCCGTTATGACGCCATCATCTGCCTGGGGGCAGTGATTCGCGGGCAAACTCCCCACTTCGACTATGTGGCGGCGGAGGTCTCCAAAGGCATTGCGGCGGCAGGATTTCGTACCGGAGTGCCGGTTATTTTCGGGATCCTCACCGCCGATACCCTGCAGCAGGCTCTGGAGCGGGCCGGGGTCAAGAGCAACAAAGGTTGGGAATACGCCATGAGTGCCCTGGAGATGGCTACTCTGATGCGCCAAGTTGCCCCCGTGCTCCAAGGCAGCTACAGCCACAGCGGCAACGGGGCCGGATCCCGTCCGTCTCTGCCCGGTGGAGCGGAAGCCCTGCAGTCTACCCTGGACAGCGCTGCCTATTGAGGGCGGGTGAGGCGAGTCAGCACTTCGTTGGAGCGCTGCACAAAGGCCCGCGCGGCTGCCGGGTCAAAGCTTTTCTGGGTAATCAAAGCCAGATCGTAGATGTGATTGCAGATGAGGTGAACCAAGTCGGGATCCCGGCCCTGATCGGCAAGAGACTGCAGGTTTTGGATAAGGGGATGGGCCGTGTTCAGAACCAGGGTGTGCTCTTCCAGAAACTCCAGCGGCTTTTGCTGGATGACGGCGTTGAGCTCCTGTAGGCGCCGCAGCGTCTCCGGCAGCAAGATCATGGCCGGAACCGACTCCGATTTAAGGGCTTCTGCTTGGATCTGCAACTTGTCTTTGCCCAGGGCTTGTCGGAAGAGATCGATCAACTTTTGGCTGCGGGTTTTTTGCGTTACCGGGTCAACAATTTCGGCGGCTTTGTCTTTATCCACCAGCGTTTCGTCCAGCTCAGAGTCCACCCGCTTAAATTGGATCCCTTCTTCTTTGTATTCCCGCTCCAAAAAGCTGCTGAAGTGGCTGTCGATCCAGCTATCCAACATGATCACTTCCAGTCCTTGAGAGCGGTGGAGATCGATGTAGGCACTCTGGGCAGCCTCATCGGTGGCGTAGTAAACTCGCTTGTTTTGCTTGTCGCGAGTGCGCTCCAGGTACGCTTTCAGGGTCACATATTCGGGTTTATCGGCAGGGGATCCGGCCACTCGGAAAATGAGAATATCCTTAATCTGGGCAAAGAACTTGTCGTTGTTCATCGCCCCAAACTTCATAAAGAGGCTGATGTCGGGCCAGACCTTGACGTATTTTTCGTAATCTTCCCTGTACAGTTCATTGAGACGATCCGCCACCTTTTTGGCAACGTGATCCCCAATGCGCCTTACGGTGCGGTCATTTTGCAAGAAGCTGCGAGAGACGTTGAGAGGAATATCCGGGCTGTCGATGGCCCCCCGCAGAGGCAGGAGAAACTTGGGGATAACTTCCTCACAGTTATCTTGGACAAAGACTTGATTGCAGAACAGCTTGACTTGACCCTTGGTGGGATCAATATCCGGGCGCAACTTGGGGAAATAGAGGATCCCTTGCACGATGAAGGGATAGTCGGTGTTGATGTGCACCCAGAAATGGGGATCCTCTTGAAAGGGATAGAGGTAGCGATAAAACTCTAGGTAATCCTCATCTTTGAGTTCGGAAGGTGAGGTTCTCCACAGGGGCTTTTGCTTGTTGATCACTTCCCCGTTTAACTTGATGGGAACGGGGATGAAATCGCAGTATTTACGAACCAATTCCCGAATGCGGCTTGGCTCCAGGTATTCTTCATTTTCGGGGGTGATGTAAAGGGTAACGGTGGTGCCGATGCTGGAGCGCTCAGAATCGGAGAGGGTAAAAGTAGTGGTGCCGTCACAAGCCCACTTCACCGGCGTGCTGCCGGGCCGATAGGAGAGGGTGTCGATCTCCACCCGCTGCGACACCATAAAAGAGGAGTAGAATCCTAGACCAAAGTGGCCAATGATTGCTTGCTCTGCGTCTTTGCCCTTGTACTTTTGAATGAACTCTTCAGCGCTGGAAAAAGCCACCTGGTTGATGTATTTTTTCACTTCCTCGGCAGTCATGCCAATGCCGTTATCGGCCACCGCTAAGGTCTTGGCCTCCTTGTTGAGGGCAATCGTAATCTCCGGCTCTGGGAGATCTGCCACTTCGCCGGCAAGGCTGGCCATCTTCAGCTTGGTGATGGCATCAGCAGCATTGGAGATCAGCTCCCGCAAGAAGATCTCTCGATCCGAGTAGAGAGACTGCTTGATGATGGGAAAGATGTTCTCGGTGTGGATGGTGATGGATCCCTGTTCCAGCACGGTCATAGGTGGCTCAGCACTCAAACAAGCTCAGTGCTAATCTACAGAGACCGAAAAGTCCCCGACAAGCAGGCTCTTTTTCGGAAATCCGCACTCGCAACCGAACCGGCTCTCTAGAGCTGAGCTGCTCCGGGCGGAGCTTGGGTTTGGCCGTTGGCGTCAGCGGCGCGGAGTGCTTCATCCAAAGCCAACTGTTGAGCCCAATCTTGGCCGACTCGAATGGTGACATCGGAGTTGAGAACGCCAGTAGATTCTACCCGCACTTCTCCCAGGCCAATGGCGGCGCGGATCTGTTTAGCCCCCTCCCGATCCCCGCTCTGGGCGAGGATCTCCGTTTGCTGCAGCACCTGAGTGCTGTCTTCCACGGCAAAAGCATGGGCGTATCCTTGCCTCACCAATTCTTGCACCATACGGCGGGCCATCCCCGGCTCTCCGGTTGCGTTTTGCACGGCTATGCGCAGGCGGTGTGGAGGAATGCGGGCTACCTCTGCCTCCAGGCCAAAGTGGGAGACGGCCACCCGTCGGATCCCGGCTGGATCCGGCAGCCAGTAGCTGGTGGAGAATTCTCCCGGCTGACTGAAGCGGCCCGGCAGCAGCACCAGGTCGATGCGATCGCCCCCAGAGGTGAGGACAAACTTGGCCAAGCTCAGAACCTCTTCCCAGGTGAGGTTGGTATCGAGGTTGGTGCGGATAACCTGCAAAATCTTTGGGATCCGCGGCCAGACAGCAGGGGAGAGCAGTTCCCGGCTCAGGGCCCGCAGCAATTCCTGTTGCCGTTGCACCCGACCGATATCCCCCAATCCCAGGTGATCGCGGCGAAAGCGGGCAAAGTGGTGGGCTTGTTCTCCATTGAGGCGTTGCCAGCCGGGCTCCAGGTGGATGAACAACTGCTGGGTGTGATCTGCGTACTGCATCGGTTCCGGCACGTAGATTTCCACGCCGCCCACCGCATCGATCAGCTTTTCCAGAGCGTCGGTATTGAGGCGAATGTAGCGGTCAATCGGGATCCCACCCATCAAGTGGCTGACCACCTGGGCCGTCAGCGCCGGGCCCCCTGCCAAGTTGGCAGCATTGATCTTGGCCACACCAAAGCCAGGCAAGCGCACACGAGTATCGCGGGGGATGGACAAAACGGTAATCCGCCGCGCCTGGGGATCAAAGCGGGCCAAGAGAATGGTGTCGCTGCGGGTGTGGAAGCGATCTCGCTCTGTGGGCAAGGGCAGGGTGGGATCCGGGTTGTCCGTGCCGAGAATGAGGATATGCAACGAGCGATCCAGAGCCGCAGCCCGTAAGGCATCGGGACGGAAGGCTTCTTGTTCTGCAGGAGTGAGGGAAGTTGGGATCACCTGACGGGGCAACATCACGGCCAAGAGGGCACCGGCAGAACCCGCCAACACAGCCGTGAACCCCAACAACAGCCAGAGGATCCCCTGACGAATGGCCTGCTGACGAGCTGCGCGGACACGGTCAGGACGGGGGGGATAGTGGAAGGAGGGCATCAGGTCAGACCAGGCCTCGCGAGCGCGTACAGGAAAGGGTGTACTGTCTGGGTGGTGTTGCCAACTCCACCAATTCAAGGCCATGTTACCCTATCCTCAGTTTTCAGAGTTGTCTGGATCCAACTTCAGCGAGGTAGCAGTCGCCACAGGGGGATCCCTGCAGCCGTTGTCGGGAAAGTCAGAGGTGCATCTTTGGCTGCAGACAGTCCCCCCGTTGGAGAAGTTGCTCCCCCAGCTCGGCCTTCTTTCCCCTGAAGAATGTCGGCGGGCAGAGCGTTTACAACTGCCGGCAGATCGGCGCCGCTTTCTGGCCGGTCGTCTTGGGTTGCGGAGCTTGCTTAGCCGCTACAGCGGCATTCCGCCCCAGGGGATCCCCCTCGACCACAGTTCTACCGGCAAACCCTACTGGCGGGATCCACCCCTGCCGCTGCAGTTTAACCTCAGCCACTCCCACGAGCGCGTCCTGATCGGCCTGAGATGGCAATACCGCATTGGAGTGGATCTGGAATGGGTTCGACCTGTGCTCCGCTGGCAGCGCATCGCCCAACGCTATTTTTCGGCTGCTGAGCAGGGCCGTTTGGCCAGCTGTCCAGCTCCAGAGCGAGATGCCCTTTTCTTTCAAATGTGGACACAAAAGGAGGCGCTCCTGAAGGGAACAGGCAGGGGTCTGGCCGGCTCCAGAGCTTTGGACGGGGACTCTTGCTGGGTAACCCTACCCCTTCGGGTTGCCGGTGGCTACGCCGCTGCGGTAGCCCTTGAAATAAGGAAAGACGGAGAGGAAGCCCCAGCCGTGCGGCTCTACGAGGATGTGGATGGCTAGACAGGGCAGAAGGGAATCAAAACCTCTCCGCCTAGAGATGCTATCTTGAGTTTCCAGGCTACTCGCAGAGGAGTGAGAAGGGAGGAGTGAGAAGTGAGAAGGAGGAATCTCTTCTCTTTGCTCTTTTCTCTCTCCTCGTTGCTCTTTTCTCTTTGCTCTTTCCTCTCTCCTCGTTGTTGCAATGTTAAACAGGTTCTGTCATTTCCTGGTGCTGGGAATCTGGCTATCGGCCCTCATGATTGGGATCCCGCATCCGGTATGGGCGCGGGATCTCTCCAGACAAACGCCGCAGGAGAAGGTTATTGAGTTGGGTACTGCCGACAATCAGTTGGTGTTTGTGCCCAAGGAACTGTCTTTTCGCAACGGCAGCCTCTACCGTCTCCGCCTGAGCAACCCCAGCCAACTGAAGCACTATTTCAGCGCCAAGGATTTTGCCGATGCCGTCTGGACCCGCAAGCTGGACGTGGCCGGCGTGGAAATTAAGGGCCAGATCCGAGAACTGGAGCTGAAGCCAGGCGCTTCGGTGGAGTGGCAATTTATTCCTCTGAAATCTGGAGTCTACGCTTTGGTTTGCACCATCCCCGGCCACGCTGAAGCGGGCATGATTGGGCAGATGACCATTGGCGATTAAGCCATTTTCCCTAGGCTAGCCGGTGATAAAGAGGGTAGAAAAGGGAGAAGGACGCTGCCAGGCCAATCCATGAAAAACCCGCTCACGCCCAAAGCCCTTCGCGCTGCCGACGCGAACGCGGAACACTGGACTCGGGGATGCCAGGCAGCCCCCCCTCGAAAGAGCAGGCTCTCCCTTTCGGAACGGGTTGCTGGCTATGCCCTCGCGCTTCTCTCCCTCACTGCCGTCCACGGGATCCGCTACTACAACGAACCACAACTGACCGTCGGCAGCCGCTCCCCGCAGACGTTTCTCGCCCCTGCTGCGGCGGAGATCGAAGATGTGGAGGCTACCCAGGCCCGACAAGCTGAGGCGCGACGGCGGGTGGTTCAGGCCCTCAAAATCAACAGCACCGCCAACGACAGCATGCGGCAAAACCTGGAGGGTCTCCTGGCTGAGGTGGAGGCCATCCGCCAAGAGGCAGGTTCTCTGCCCTATGTTTCTGTCCAGTTGCTGTCTCTGCCAACGCAGATCTACCTGCGCCAGCTTTCCCCAGAGGAGTGGGAACTCCTTCAGGCTCGCGCCCGACAAGAGGCCATCCGCGGAGCCACCCCATCTCCTTTGGAAGAGCCTTCTTCGGGGCGACCGGAGCAGCTTCCTCCGGAGCAGCGGGCCAAGCAAGAGCTTGTCGAGGTTTGGCAGCGGGTCTGGTTGGACGGATCGGCCACCCAGATGGCGGCGACGGATCCCTATACTCAGCTAATTGCCCAGGTGGAAGCGGCGCAGCAGCGCTATCGGGCAGCTTTGCCGGCTCTGGAGCAGCTCACCCCCCCTGTTCCGGCCACAGTTCTCAACTTGGCAGATGCGGATTGGCAGCATTTGCAAACCTTGAGCCGGCGGGTCTTGGAGCGCCTGCAGAAGATAGGGATTGTGGATGGCCTGCCCCGCGAAGTTCGTGCCGAAGGGATCCAAGCCCAACTGGACGATTTGATTTTTCCGGGCAGCGCCGCCCAACGACAGGAGCTGCAGGCCCTGGTCTATCAGTGGCTGCAGCAGGTGCTCATTCCCAACGTGGAGGTGGATCCCCAGCGCACCGAGCAGCGCATCCGCGCCGAGCTGGAAAAAGTCGAGCCGGTTCTGATCTCGGTTGCCGAGAACCAGGTGATCGTGCGAGCAGATCAGCTCATCACTCCTGAAATTTTTCTCATCTTGGACCACTTTGGGCTCACCCAGCGCGGGATCAACGTCTGGGGCTTGGTGGGGGTGGCCGGCGTGATGGGCCTGGGCCTGGCTGTCTTTGTGCCTCTGCAGCAACGCTTGCGGCCAGGGTTGCGCCGCCGGGATCGGGTGTTGATCCTCATAGTTTCCCTGACCGCTCCCCTTTTGGCGGCCTTGTTCAAGCTGGAGTTCAGCTCCCTGCCGGCAGTGGGGCTGTTGCTGGGCAGTTTTTACGGGGCAGGGCTGGGCTTGGTGGTGGTGGTAGGCCAGGCGCTGTTTTTGCCCTTGGTCTCCCCTGTCAACCTGCTCACCCTTGTACCCTTGCTCTCCAGCAGCGTGGTGGCCTCTGCCCTGGCCGGGCGTTCCCGTTCCCGCGAAGAGCTGGCCTTGTTGGGAGGAGGAGCGGCAGCGGTGCAGATGCTGGCCTACGGGGCGGTTAGCTTGGCCACCACCGGTGGCATCGACCTGTTGGCCATGGCTTTGGCAGGGGGAACCAGCTTGGGATGGAGCATTGTTGCCCTGGGAGCCAGCCCCTACCTGGAGCGCCTATTTGACTTAGCCACCCCCATTCGTCTGATCGAGTTGAGCAATCCCAATCGCACGCTGCTGCGGCGGCTGGCTGCAGAGGCCCCCGGCACCTTCCAGCACACTCTGCTTGTGGCCACTTTGGCAGAACGGGCTGCCCAGAAGCTGAACCTCAACGTGGAGCTGGTGCGCACCGGCACTCTTTACCACGACATCGGCAAGATGCTGCAGGCCCGCTACTTCATCGAGAACCAGATGGGCAGCCTCAACCCCCACACCCAACTGGACGATCCCTATCGCAGTGCTCAGATTATCAAGGCCCACGTCAGCGATGGCTTGCGCCTGGCCAAGCAATATAATCTGCCTACCGCCGTCCAGGCGTTTATCCCTGAGCACCAGGGGACGATCCTGATTGCCTACTTCTACCATCAAGCCCAGATGAAAGCCGGGGGTCAGCCCGTACCCGAAGAGCCGTTCCGCTACGATGGCCCGATCCCCCAGAGCAAGGAGACGGGGGTGGTGATGATGGCCGATGCCTGTGAAGCCGCCCTGCGCAGCATGACTCTGAGCGATGGCTTCGGCCCCGATGTGGTCGAGCGGGCAAAAGCTGTTGTCCGCAAAATTGCCCAGGCCCGTTGGCAAGATGGCCAGTTGGTTGATAGTGGGCTGACGCTGGAGGATTTGGAGGTGGTGGCAGACGCTTTCGTGGAGGTCTGGCGGGAATCCAACCACGAGCGCATCCCCTACCCCAGTTTCACCCCTGCCCCCTCGCTGCCTGAGACTCCTTCTGCTCAGGCCCAGATCCCGGTGTTGATGAGCCCCTCTACGGGATCCCCTTAGCCAAGTAACCTCTTCCCGAAGAAGCTGGGTAGGTAGAGAAAGGTCTAGCCCTGCGGCTCATCGATCAGTACGATAGGGGATCGTTCTGTGGACCCAGTATGAACCAAGGCAGTCCTAGGATTTGCAGCCCTAGGCGGAGGATTTTTGTTTTATTGTTTTTGGATGGCCTGCTGAATGCTTCATGAAGCTCCTACTTCCTCTGCCGATCCCAAAGCTTCTGCAGCTCCTTTTCAGATTCCACCTCTGTCTCAGTCCAGCCCTGTCCAACTGTCGCTGGTCATTCCCACCTACAACGAAGCCTCCAGTATCTGCAGCCTGATCCGGCAGTTGTGTGCCCACCTAGACACGATTCTGCCTGGAAGCTATGAGTTGATTGTGGTGGATGACAATAGCCCCGATTACACTGCCAAAGTGGCCCAAGGATTGCAAAAAGAATTCCCTCAACTGCAAGTCATTTGTCGCCACCACGAACGAGGCCTGGCCACTGCCGTGCTGCGGGGATGGCAAGCTGCCCGCGGCGAGGTGTTGGGGGTTATGGATGGGGATTTGCAGCATCCGCCGGAGATTGTCCTCAAATTGTGGCCGCTCATCCAGAAAGGGGCAGATTTGGTGGTGGGCAGCCGCTATGCACCATCGGGAGGGGTGAGCCACTGGAGCCTGGGCCGGCGCATTGTCTCCCGCGGGGCCCAATGGATTGGGCTGGTTCTGCTGCCGGGAGTTTTCAGCCGTGTTTCCGATCCGTTGAGCGGACTGTTCCTGGTCAGACGCCAAGCCATTGCCGGGATCCCGCTCAACCCCAAGGGTTACAAGCTGCTGATCGAGGTGCTGGCGCGGGGCCGGGTGAAAACCATTGCTGAAGTCGGCTACATCTTTCAGGAGCGCCAAAACGGGGAGAGCAAAATCCAACTGCAAACTTGTCTCCAATATCTCCACCACCTGATGGTGCTGCGCTTTTCGCTAGGGCAGGTGGGATCCTTTTTGCGCTTCAGCACAGTTGGCCTATCCGGCACCTTGGTGGACATGGCTTTGCTCTATGTTTTGCACGATCCCACCAACTTGGGATGGGATCTCATAACCAGTAAGCTGGTTGCTTCGGAGGTGGCCATTCTCAATAACTTCCTCTGGAACGACCTGTGGACTTTTCGCCATGTGACCCGCTTGCAGCCGGGGCCCTGGAATCGCCTGAAGCGGTTGGCGAAGTTTAACGTTATCTGCTTAATTGGCTTGGTTCTCAACACTTCACTGGTGACCTTGCTGAGCGAGCGCTTGGGCATTCATTATTTGTTGGCCAACTTAATTGCCATCGGTATTGTTGTATTCTGGAACTTCTACCTCAACTCCAAGCTGAGCTGGAGGAGTGCAGAGGTTAAGTCGGACTCTGTGGGTGGCCAGTCTTGAGTATGGCTTTTTCCAGGAAGAGCCAATAGGAAAGTACGGGCATTTCGCTCATTTCCTCACGGTCTGGGCCCCCTTTGGCATCCACCTTCGCCCCTTGTTCCTATGGCTGCGCTAAGTAGAGTTAGGGCGGATCCCCTCTAGGGCGATGATCTCCTGGATCACCGAGCGAACAACGGGAGCAGCCGTCGTCGAGCCGAAGGCATCTTCCCCCTGGGGCTCGTCGATCACCGCCAAGATCACGTAATTGGGGCGAATGGCCGGGAAATAGCCCACAAAACTGGTGATGCGCTTGCCGGGCAAATAGCCCCCCCGTGGCCCGGCTTTCTGGGCAGTGCCGGTTTTGCCGCCGATCTCATACCCCTCGATCTTGGCCGATTGCCCGGTGCCAAAGTCCACCACATCCCGCATTTGGATACGCACTGCCAGCGTGGCTTGCTCGGATAGTACCCGCACCGGCTGCGGCTGCGGGGATCCCCAAACCAGAGTATCCGTATCCTTTTCCACCAAGCCTCGCACCACATGGGGCTGTACTTTCAGTCCGCCATTGGCAATGATGCAGTGCATGGCAGCCAACTGTAGAGGAGTGAGGGCCAGCCCCTGGCCGAAAGCGACAGTGGCCCGCTCCACCGGCACCGTAACAAACTGTCGCAGCGGTTTCAAACGGCTGGCCGGCTCAAAGGGCAAATCCACGCCACTGCGCTCGTTGAACCCCAGCCGCACCAAGGCATTGTAGTACTGGCGGGGATCCAGCTTGCGCATCAGGTGTACCATACCCACATTGCTGGATTGCCGCAGGATATCCGTGACGCTCATCCAGCCATGGGCCCCTCGCTGGTGGTAGTCGTAATTTTGAATGGGCCACTGACCGATGAGAATCCGACCCTCGTCATAGACCCGTTCATCTGCTGTAAAGGCTCCAGCATCCAACCCAATGGCAATGTTGATGGGCTTGAAGGTGGATCCCGGCTCATACAAATCCGTTACGGCCCAGTTGCGAAAAAGACCGGGGTCATACTCGAAGTAGCGGTTGGGATCGTAGGTGGGCTCGCTCACCAGCGCCAGGATTTCCCCTGTCTGGGGCTGGAGGACAATCACCGTGCCCCGCAGGGCTCGAAACCGCTCCAGTTGCACTTTCAGGGCAGCGCGGGCAGCTCTTTGCAGGCGCATATCTAGGGTAAGTTGCAGCACCGTCTCGCCGGATTGCAGCAGCCCTTCCGGCACCTCGGCAGCCAACAGTCGTCCGTAGCCATCGCGAGGAATGGTAACAGGCTGAACAGTACGCTCCAGCAGCTCTTGCCGGGAATATTCGACTCCCGCTTGGCCCTGATGATCCAGATCCACATAGCCCACCACCTCGGCGGCCATCTCTTTTTGGGGGTAAATGCGTTGCCGCTCGCTCACCAGCTCCAGGCCATCCAGATGCAGAGCCTGAATTTGATCTGCCACCTCCTGGGATACCCAGCGCTCCACCCGCACTGCCTGATTGGCCGATAGCCGCTGCGCCAGTTGCTCTACTGGACGCCGCAACAGGGGAGCAAGAGCGGTGGCAATTTCCTCTGGAGTGCGTTTGCCAAAGAGGCGGGGATGAGCCCAGAGAGTATAGACGGGGCGATCTACGGCCAGCAATTCTGCCTGCTGCTTGGCAATAGAATGACGATCCACAATTGAGCGACGAGGAATGAAAGGTCTTAGCTGGGCTCGCTGCTGGGCTTCGGCTCGCTGCTGCAACAGGGGTGCCTGTTGATGTTGCAAATAAACCAGACGTGCTCCTGTTACAAATACGGCGATGATTAAAGCCAGTCCGGTCATGCCGGCGCGAAAGTCAAGCTGGCGGGCCGTCGGGATCCGCTCCCCCAAGAGCCATCCCAGCGCTGTTCCCCACTGCCTAGAGCTTCGCGGTGAAGGGATCCAAGAACCTCTGCGTCGGCGCCGTTGAGCAAGTTGCCGGCCATTTTGCCTTGTCTCCAGAGATTTCGGCACAGGCCGCCCTACCCTAGCCCTAGGTCTGCCTTCCATTGCAATCCTCACATGAGCACCACCGCTAGTTTGGCGCTCATCCCTCTGTTATGCCACCCCACAGCTTTTGGAAGAGACCTTGGGATCCCGAAAAGCAGCCAGGACATTTTAGAGGTATTGGAGATAACATAATACCTCAGAACATGAATTAGGTGCGGGCAAATCCTCAGACTTTTCGCACTTGGATCCGCAGTTTTAAATCACATTCAAAAGAAACTGGGAGGATATGAAAAACCCAACTCACTTGCGTACATTCAACAGCTCAAACCTTTAACTTGCTTGATTTAAAACCTCTTCCCGGCGCCTCGTGCAGTCAGCCACTCAATTTCCGCTCCTGGTTGGAGAGAGGGGAAGTTGAATACAGCACAGCGAAAACCGGAGGACTTACTGCTTTTCATAATTTTTTAAACGCTTCGTATTCTCGGAAACAGACGACCGGCAGACTAGCAAGCCATAATCTAAACAAATCCAGCTTTCCCGGAGTTGAGTCTATGAAATGCGTGGAGGAGAGCCCCAACAAGCGCGTGTACCAAGAGTCTTCTGTAGGTTTCCTTGGGTCTCTTGCTACTTTTGTTTTTATCTGTTTCTTTGCGTTCATCCTTTTTATGGCTTTATCTTCGATCTGGTCTTCCCAGGGTGAGCGCCGTTTCACTTGTTTTCGAGTTGACCAGTCTACGGTTAATTGTGAAGTGTCTTTCCAGCCGTTTCTACCTTTGCCGAGCCAAACTACACTTCACATAGATGTAAGAGGAGCTGCAGTCAAAACTGAAATTGTGGAGGATGACGACGGAGAAAGGACTGAGCGCTACTATGTCACGCTGGAAAAGCCTACAGGGGAAACCCCAGCCTGGTTGGCCTTTGGTGAAAGTGAAGCTCAGGAATTGGCAAGGCGCGTTGATTCTTTTGTGAACAGTACAGAGAGTCGGCTCTTGATAGATATCGATAGATTTCACTTACTGGAGTTAGTGTTTGCGATCTTGTATTCTCTCCTTCCAGGGCTATTTCTGGCTCTACTTCTTTGGGTAGGAGCTCTCATGCTGAAGGTGTCTTTTTGGTGTCGCCGTCTAACGTTTGACCGCTCTAGGTACCAAATCCAAGAGGAGCACCTTACTCCTTTTGGGTCGCTAGGGCGGAAAACTTATTCCTTTGGAGATGTACAGCAGATTTTGGTTCAGGCCAAAAGGAATTTTGTTGAATTCTTTTCGGTAGAAGTGAAATTGCAATCGCGGAAACCTTTGCTGTCAGTCTGCTACACTGATAAGGAACCAGAGGCGCGGGCAGAGGCCGAGAAGCTGGGTCAATTTTTGGGGTGTCCGGTCATTTTGCCGGAGGCAAAATCATAATACTAGAGGGACGTAGCCCCGAGAGGTATTCAAGGTAAGTTAGATCTGTCCATCTGCCCATAGGGATCCCCTCCATTGCCTAGAGCGGTTTGGCTAATCCTGGGGTTGGGCTTGTTCATGCGGGGCCTGGTGGCTGCCCTTTTGCCGCCGGGCTTTGACGAAGCCTACTACTACCTCTACACCCGCCATCTGGATTGGAGCTATTTTGACCATCCGCCGCTGGTGGCCTGGACAACGGGCTTGGGGCCTGCCTTGACCGGCCAGGTGTCGGCTTTTTCTATTCGACTGGGATCCCTGCTGCTGTATTGTGGCTCTTCCCTATTCCTCTACTACACCGGAGCGCGCCTTTTCTCTGATCGGGCAGGACTGATCAGCTTGGCGGCTATCAGCATCGCGCCGATCCTTTGGATTGGGTTTGGGGTGCTGACCTTGCCGGATAGCCCGCTGGTCTTTTTTACGGCAGCAACCCTATGGGTGGCCAGCCAGGAGTTTTTCCCGGTGCCTTTGGGGCAGGGGAAATTGGGAGTCTATGGGGCGGCTCGCTATCGGCCAGGGCCTAGGCTAGCGCTCATAGGTCTCTTGGTGGGGCTGGCCTGCTTGGGGAAGTACCACGGCTTGGCTTTGGGGTTCGGCCTGGTACTCTTTTGTCTGCTCAGCCCAGTTCATCGCTGTGCCTTGAGGTCGGGCTGGACGGTGCTGGCGGTGCTGGGCTTTGTGCTGGCCTTCAGCCCGGTGCTGATCTGGAACGCCCAGCAGGATTGGGTCTCCTTTCGCTTTCAGGCGGGGCGGGCGGTGCCGGAGGCAGGGTATCAACTGCCAGCGCTGGGGCTGACGATCCTTTCTGAAATCTTTTACCTGTTCCCCAGCTTGGGGATCCCTTTGGGGTGGGCGAGTTTGGCAGGGACGGGTCGGGTGGCCCTGCAGATTCTCCGCGGGATGCGGCTGACGGATGAAGAGCTCAAGCACCTTTTGATCCTGGCCTGTGGATTACCGCTGGTGTTGGCCTTTACCTTGATGGGAGGCTACCGGCCCATCTTGCCCACCTGGCCCATGCCGGGGTTTTGGGTGCTGACGCTGCTGCTGGGATCCTTCTGGGAACGGTGGCCGGGAGCGAAGCGAACCTTAGTGGGGACGGCGGTGATGGTGAGTTTGGTGGTGGGGGTGGGGCTGGCCCATGTGCGCTATGGCCTGCTGCAGGCTCCTGGCGGGCTGGGCCTGTGGCCTGTGGAGCAGGATCCCTCTACTCAGCTCATTGAAATTGAGCAGTTGCGGCAGCGCTTTCGGACGGATCCCCGCCTGGCTCAGGCCCTTGAGGAGGCAGAGTTCGTTTTTACCAATGTCTATTTTTTGGGCGGTCAGATCGCCATGGCCCTGGCTCCGCTGACGGACAAGCCTCTGACCTGCCTGGATGCGGATTTGCGGGGCTTTGCCTTTTGGTCGCAGCCGCAGGACTGGCTGGGGCAGGATGGGCTGCTCATCACTTCCAAGCTGTTCCAGCCGAGGGCAGGGATCCCAGCCACCTATGGCGACTACTTTGCCCAAATCGAGCCTGTGGCCGAGGTTCCCCTGGTGCGGGCAGGGGCGGTGGCGCAAACCTTTCAGGTGTACCTGGCTCGACAGATGCGCAAGCCCTATCCCCGCCCTTATTCCCGCCTGCAATAACAGCAGAGGACATCCTGGGCAAAGCTAGAGGGGGCGATGTCTGTCGAACCAGCGCATCAGCATTGCAGCCAAGCGTTCGGGGTTGTGGCGCACCAAGCCGGTCTCTGGATCCTCCTGCATGACGTTAGCCAAAACGGCGCGGCAGCCCAGGTAAGCCAGTTTGTCGGGATCCAGCACCACAAACTCAGAACCGCTGCGGCGGTAATGCTCCAAAGCGCGCGGGGAGGGTGGCTCCCGCTGCACCAGCACGCCGTCAAATAGGCGCACTCCTGCCACCCGATCCAGAGCCATGACGTGATCCCCAACAGTATAGCCGTCGGTTTCCCCCGGCTCGGTCATGATGTTGCAGACGTAGATGTGGGGGGCCATATTTTTGGCCAGAGCTTCCACAATTTCCGGTACCAACAGGTTAGGGATGATGCTGGTGTAGAGGCTACCCGGCCCCAGCACCACAAACTCTGCCGCCTCAATAGCCTCGATGACTTCCGGTAGGGCGGGAGGGTTGGGGGGGTCACAGCCGATTCGGCAAATGCGTCCTCCGGCTTTGGCAATGTTGGACTCTCCCACCACGCGGCGGCCATCGCTCAGCTCCGCCCAAAGGGTGACATCCGCCAGGGTGGCCGGCAGCACCCGCCCCTGAATGGCCAAGACTTGCGAGGTGGCAGTGATGGCCCGAATCAAGTCGCCGCCGGTTACCGCGGTGAGGGCAGTGATGAACAAATTGCCGAAGCTGTGGCCGCTCAACCCTTCCCCCGACTGGAAGCGATATTGAAACAGCTCGGTGAGCAGCTTTTCCTCGTTGGCCAGAGCAGTGAGGCAGTTGCGGATATCGCCGGGGGGCAAAACGCCGATCTCCCGCCGCAGACGCCCTGAGGATCCCCCGTCATCGGCCACCGTGACAATGGCTGTGATGTTGGAGCTGTAGCGCTTCAGACCCCGCAGCAGGTTGGAGAGGCCGGTGCCGCCCCCCAGTACCACAATGCGGGGACCACGGCTGAGACGCCGCCGCGACAACAGCTTATCCACCAGCGCTTCATCTCCCTCGGGGATCAGCACATCCTCGATGGAGCGCATGGCGCTGCGAAACCCCAGCACCACCATCACCAGCCCGATCCCAGTCACCAGGGGGCCACTGATGTTGTTCGGGATCCAAGTGGTGATCAGGCGCAGGGTGATGTCGATCAGCCGCTTCAGGCGAAAGATGGGGGTCAACTCCGTCCAGATGGCAATGCCCAGCACCATCAGCAGCACGCCCCCAACCGCCAGGCTCAGCCAGCGTTTAACGGCTAAACCGGGAAAGAGCCATTTCCAGCCACTTCCCGGCCAAGCAGCCTTGCGGCGGCGAATGCCCCAAGCGGCGGACTTGTTGCTGGGCACAGGCTTAGGCATGGGAAGGTGCAGGAACGCCGGCCAAAGGGATCCTAACCTGTTGCTGGGCAACGCCGGCTTCGCCGGGCACCGGGCCAAAGCGGGCTTCCAGCTCCCGCTGAGAGTCGAGCAGATGGCGATGCTGAACCTGAACATTCAGGTCGGGAAGAACGTGGTTGCCGGCAGGGACAGTCCAAGGCTGCAAATCCTGGGCCAGGCGCTCCACCAGGGCCACCGAGCGGTGCTGACCGCCGGTACAGCCGATAGCCAAAGTCAGGTGGGGGCGACGCTCTGCGCGGTAGTGGGGCCAAAACGCTTTGATCAGGGACAAGATGTGCTGGTAGGTGGATTGTGTGATGGGATCCGCAAACAAGAACTCCTGCAGCAGGGGATCCTGCCCAGTGAGGCGACGCAGATGGGGCTGAAAGAAGGGGTTGGGCAAAAAACGCACATCGAACAGCAAGTTGGCATCGGGGGGAACGCCGTATTTGAAACCGAAGCTGACCAGCCTTAGGTTGAGGGGCTGGGGGATCCCTTGCACCAAAGCTTGCAATTGCTGCCGCAGTTGCTGGGCATTGAGGTCGGAGGTATCCAACCAGTGGGTGCAGCGTTCCCGCACCGGGGCCAGAGCCAGCCGCTCTTGCTCAATGGCCTCCCACAAACCCGCAGCTTCCCCGTAGGGATGGGGACGGCGGTGGGCGCTGAGACGGTTGAGCAACACTGGGGAGCGGGCCTCCAAGAATAGGAAAGGGATCCCTTGCGATTGCACCCAAGCAGCCAGGGTGGGAACTTGATCCCGGTACTCCTGGGCGTGGAGATTCAAGCTGATGGCCAAAGCAGCGTGATGGGTCCGCATCGCCTCAACCAAGGGGATCACCTGGGCAGGCGGGATCCCTTCTAGGCTGGTGTACCCCAGTTGTTCCAACTGCTGGATGGCCAAAGTTTTCCCGGCTCCCGTCAGGCCGGCAATGACCAGAACGGGGGGCGCGACTGACATGGGTTTATCCTGCATGGAGCTTATTCTAGGGCGAGAGGCGGCCAAAACAAGTGCTGCAAGGGAGGGATCCCTGCCGGCTCAGCCATACAGGGCGCCCAGAAACCATCCTCTCAGGTTGGCGAGGCTTTGGTAGCTTTTTTATCCATTTTCTCATCCGGTGCCGCCGGTCTCAGGAGGGGAGCGCTGGGGCAGAGATCCGCCAAAAAACATTGCTGGCACAGAGGCCTGCGGGCAGTGCAGATGGCCCGCCCGTGGTCGATCAGACGGATAGACCAGTTCTCCCAGTCCGCTTGCGGCAACAACTGCATCAGATCCTTTTCGATGCGCACGGGATCCTCGTGCTCAGTGAGGCCGAGGCGGCGGCTGAGGCGCTTAACATGGGTATCGACGGTAACCCCGGCATTGATGCCAAAAGCATGAGCCAACACCACATTGGCCGTCTTGCGAGCTACGCCGGGTAGGGTGAGCAGCTCCGGCATGGTGCGGGGCACTTGGCCACCGAAATGGCTTAAGATCCTGCGGCAGGCTTCCTGAATGTGCTTGGCCTTGTTGCGATAGAAGCCGGTGGAATGGATGAGAGCCTCGATCTCCTCTCGCGGCGCTGTCGCCAGGGCCTGGGCATCCGGGAAGCGACGAAACAGCTCTGGCGTTACCTGATTCACCCGCTCATCCGTACACTGAGCCGAGAGGATGGTTGCCACCAAAAGTTGCAGCGGCGTCCGGTAGTGGAGGGCACAGGTGGAGTTGGGGTAGTGGCGCTTCAGCCGGAGCAGGATCTCCAAAGCTCGCTGGCGCAAGGCCCGTTTGCTGGCCATCTTCCCCTAGCCCGACCCGGTGACAATGGCGAGGGTGTCTTTGAAGATCAGCACCACCCCCAATCCCAGCAACAACACCAAGCCCGTCTGCATCACCCGCTCCTCCAGATGCTTGGGCAGCCGTTTGCCGCGAATCGCCTCCAGGATCAAAAAGGCAATGTGTCCCCCGTCCAAGGCGGGCAGGGGCAACAGGTTGAGAAAGGCCAGGTTAATGCTAATCAAAGCGGTGAAATTAAACAGGCTGGCGGCGTCATCGCGGGCCAGATCCGCCCCAATCTTGACGATCCCCACCGGGCCGGAGACCTGAGCAGCCGTGCTTTGGAAATTCTGCAGCAACTGCCGCAAGCCGTTCAGATTGAGCATCACCACCCGCTGGTAGGCATTTCCCGCCTCCGTGAGGATCTCAGCCACACTCTGAGGGGGACGCAAGGTCACCTCCTGGTGGGGGGCCAAGGTCACTCCAATGGCCACCGTCTCTCCCCGCACCTCTGGGATCACCGTCAATTGCAGGGGATCCCCTTCCCCACGCTGCACCTCCAGGGGAATGGGCCGGTTCTCGCTGCTGCGGATCAGCACCTGAAAATCGTTCAGAGCTGCCAAGGCCGCCGTCTCGTCGGCAATCCCCCTGTAATCGCGATCTGCTGCCTGCAACACCACATCCCCTGCCTTCAGGCCGGCCCGCTCCGCCGGGCTATCGGGCATCACCTGAGGGATGAGAATGCCGGGATGGAGGCGCGTTACCGAGGGGATCCCCACCCAGGCAAACATCAACACCAGCACCAGATAGGCGAAGATCAGGTTGGCCATCACCCCTGCACTCATCACCACCAGGCGATCCAACACGGGGCGGTTTTTCAGCAGATCCGGGTCGTCGGGCGGGTAGGGAGAATGTTCATCCTCGTCAGGAAAGCCCACGTAGCCCCCCAGCGGCAGGGCGCGAATGGCGTACTCTGTCTCCTTGCCCTGGTATCGCCACAACACCGGGCCAAACCCCAGCGAGAAGCGGTTGACGTGGATCCCTTGGAGTTTGGCTGCCGCAAAGTGCCCTGCCTCATGCACCAGGATCAGCAGGGCGAGAATGGCGATGGAGAGGAGAACAGACATGCGCTAGCTCTGAAGAAGGCACAGAAGAAAGAAGTGGGGAGCAGAGAGCCACCCGAGGCTATTTGTCAAGGCACATAATCCAACACATGATAAAGAACCCTAAAGGAATCTCACAAAAACCTACAGGGCCCCTCAGAATACCTGCTCCACCTCCAAAATATCGGGAATGCTCTCCCGCAACTTGCGCTCAATGCCCATCTTTAGAGTCATGGTCGAGCTGGGGCAGGCTCCACAGGCCCCCTGCAAGCGCAGCTTGACCACCGGGCCATCGATTTCCACCAATTCCACATTGCCCCCATCGGCCATCAAGTAAGGACGCAGCTCGTTCAGGACTTTCTCGACGTTCTCGGTATTGAGTTCCAGTGCTTGTGCCATGGTTGCTTTTAGCCTCGTTGAGATTTGGATTGTAGCGGTTTCTGATACATTCACGCTGAACTCTCCTGAACATGGTTCAGGAAAGAAGCGATCGCATCCTGCCTATCTCTGTTCGCGTCAGCGGGACGGAGTCCAAGCAGGAAGGCGGTATCCCGCAAAGCCCTGAGGAATACCCCCCGAGCGCTTTCCCCCTTCACTTCCCGGCAACCGTTGCGGTGGACTCAAGGATCAGGGGGAAACTTGGTCTACTATATCCCTCTCAATGACTTTTGCCAAACCGCCTAAAGCTCAGTAAATTCAGCAAAGTTCAGGGTTTTGGGGGTTAGAGGCATGCTCCACAGATCCCTCAAGCTGGCAAGGGATCGCTATGATTTCAGCATAGTCTGAATCCTTCTGGGGGAGGGCTGGCTTGGTTGTCCGGATCCCTCCAACACCAGACGACTAGAATGAGTAGGAAGCAGATTTGCCTATTCCCAGCAGCATCACCCACTCAGCAGGGCCGTCTTTATTTCTTATGCTAGACGCTTTACTGATCGCGATCTTCATGTTGGCCGGGGCTGGTCTCGGGTTTTACGGCCTGGATTTGCTCCCTCCTGCCGCCATTCAGGGGGCCAATGTGGAAGGAGCCCGTGTCGTCACCAGCGGCTTTGGCGTGCTGGCAGGACTGGCTTTGGGATCCCTGGTGCGCTGGAGCTACCGTCGCTTCGAGGCCAATGTGCGCTCCCTGCCGCCGGACGTGTTGATCAGCCGCTCGGTGGGGTTGGTGATCGGCTTGGTGATCGCCAATCTGGCCATGGCTCCTGTGTACTTGCTGCCCTTGCCTCCCCAACTCAACAGGTTCCTCGAGCCACTGGCTTCGGTCTTTTTCAGCTTGGCCTTTGCCTATCTGGGGGTCAGCCTGGCCGATACCCACGGCCCCTCGCTGCTGCGGCTGTTTAACCCCAACTATGCTTTACAAGCAGCCCTCTGGGCGGAGGGCAATGTGGTGGCTGCCACGGCCAAGGTTTTGGACACCAGCTCCATCATCGATGGCCGAGTGGCTCAGTTAATCGAGACAGGTTTTTTGGAAGGAACCCTGGTGGTTCCTCGCTTTGTGCTGACGGAATTGCAAACCATCGCCGACAAAGCCGATGCCCAAAAACGAGAGCGGGGCCGCAAAGGCTTGGATACCCTGCAGTCTTTGCGAGAGGCCTACCCCGATCGTTTCGTCATTCACGAAGCCAACTATCCAGATCTGACCACTGTCGATGAAAAGCTGGTGCGCCTCACCCAAACCGTGGGGGGAACGCTGCTTACCACCGATTACAACCTGAAGAAGGTGGCGGCTCTGCAGGGGGTCAAGGTGCTGAATGTGAATGAGTTGGCCGAGGCGCTGCGGCCCATCTATGTTGCCGGCGACAGCTTTGATATCAAGATCACCCGCGAAGGAAAAGAGCCAGGTCAAGGGGTAGGCTACTTGGAAGACGGCACTATGGTGGTGGTGGAAGAAGGGCAGCGCTCTGTGGGCAAAACCCGCTCTGTAGTTGTGACCAGCGCCATTCAAACCTCAGCAGGCCGCATGATCTTCGCCCGCCTCAACAAGGACTCTGCCCCACTAACCCGCCCGGCCTCTGATCCGGCCAGCCCGGCTTCCTCTGGAAAAACCTGAGTTTTGGCCTACGTTCCCCTAGCGCAATGATGGCTTCATCCCAAATGGGCGCCCTCCGACCCACTCCGATGTTCTACACGCAGGATCGCCAGAGGCGCTTCTGGAGTTTTTACTGGGAAGATGCCGAGAAATATGGCATCCACCCTCAGCACATCGTGAGCGGACAGCAAATCTGGGAGGTGGCCAACGCTGGAGAGTACGAAGCCAAGCTCAACCAGGTCTTTGCAAGCGGGGATCCCCTCTCCTACGAATGTCAGGTGCTCTCGCCCCGCTACAAGTTGCATCTGCATCTTTCTCTCAACCCTGTACGGGACATGGAAGGGGAGGTGGTGGCGGTTGCGGCAGTGGGCAAGTTGCTGGGGGCTACGCCTTTTGCGTTGGCCGGAGGAACCAGCAGCCCCAACAGCCAGCCCCATGCTCTCCCGGCCGATCCGGTACAGGGGATCACGACGCAGTTGGTGCGCAACATCCGGCATTCCCTGGATATCCGGCAACTGTGCCAGCAGACCGTGGAGCAGTTGGGGCAACTGTTTGGGGTAGACCGCTGCCTAATGGCCCTCTACGAGGTGGGGCAGGACTCCCTCACGGTCAATGCCGAGTATCGCTGCCACCCTGGGGATCCCTCCCTCCTCAACCAGACCCTGAAGCTGGCAGATTACCCCCATTTGTTGCAGGCCCTCAGACAGGAAGAACCGGTGGAGGCGGGGCGACATCTGGCCATTGCCATGTCTTACCAGGGCTACGCCAACAGCCTGCTCTGGCTGGAAATGCTGGATCCGAACAGGGTTCCTGTTTGGCAGCCAAGCCACATTCAGGTACTCCAGAGCATTGCCACCTACCTGGGCGCAGCCATTGCCCACGCCATTTTGCTGGATCAAAGTCGCCAACTGGCAACCCGCTTGCAGTTAGCCAACCAAACTCTGCGTCAGAAAAATAAGGAGCTGGAGCAGGCCCGTGCCCAAGCGGAATCGGCCAACCAACTGAAAAGCCAATTCCTGGCCAACACCTCCCACGAGCTGCGCACCCCCCTAAACGGGATCATCGGCTTTATCAAGCTGGTGCTGGACGGGATGGCCGAAAACCGCGAAGAGGAGCTGGACTTCTTGCAGGAGGCCTATCGCTCTGCCCTGCACCTGTTGGCCCTAATCAACGATGTGCTGGATATTGCCAAGATCGAGGCGGGCAAAATGCAGTTGGAGTTCCAGCCCTGCGACCTGCGAGCTTTGTTTAAGGATGTGGAGGCCAAGACTAGCCTGCAGGCCAGCCAAAAGGGCCTACAACTGAGCTTCCACCTGCCCAACACCTCGGATCAGATTTTGCTCTTGGGCGATTACCAACGCCTGTTGCAGGTCATGCTCAATTTGGTGGGGAATGCCATCAAGTTTACCCCCAAAGGCTCGGTAACCGTGCGAGCGGATATCCTGCCCGGCAATCCGGGGTTGGCCCGCATCCGCGTCATCGACACCGGGATCGGCGTGTCGCTGGAAAAGCAGCAAAAACTGTTTCAGGCCTTCACACAGGTGGATGGTTCCACCACCCGCCAATATGGGGGGACGGGCTTGGGCCTGGCCATCAGCCAACGCCTGGTGGAGGCGATGGGAGGGGAAATCAATTTCTACAGCCTGGGCGAAGGGCTGGGATCCACCGTCACCTTTACGGTGCCCCTCTACCGCAAGCCGCTCCTGAGCGGGGATCCGAACCCAGAGGCAATCCCTGTCAAGCCAGAGAAACCTGAGGATGCGGATCCCAACTTGATTTCTGTTCCCAACTCAGCCAAGCGATGACCCACCCGGCCATTTCTCCTTCAACCGCTCTGGGTACCTCTCGGTTGCGGCGCAGCACTGCGCGAACATTCCCCCATGCCCTATCCTCGTAAACGGTTTGGTCAGCATTGGCTCAAGGATCCCGCTGTTCACGAGGCGATTTTGCGGGCTGCCCAGTTGAATGATCTGGAGAGAGACGCGGATCCCACTTGGGTGCTGGAGATCGGCCCCGGCACCGGCCAACTGACGCGGCGATTGCTGGCCCAGGGTGTCCAGGTGGTGGCGGTGGAGATCGACCGGGATCTGTGCCGACTGCTGCAAAAACGGTTCGCCGGCCAACCCCGTTTTCACCTGCTGGAGGGAGATTTTCTCCGCCTGCCGCTGCCTCCTCAACCCCGCCTGCTGGTGGCCAACATTCCCTACAACCTGACCGGCCCCATTTTGGAAAAGGTGCTCGGATCCCCAGCCCAGCCGGTTCTGCAGTTCGAGCGCATTGTCCTTCTGGTGCAAAAAGAGCTGGCCGAGCGCTTGCAGGCCGGCCCCGGCAGCAAAGCCTATGGTGCTCTGAGCCTGCGGACGCAGTATTTGGCCGATTGCGAGCTGATCTGCAGGGTGCCCCCCACCGCTTTCAAGCCCGCCCCCAAGGTGGAATCTGCCGTGATTCGCCTCACCCCCCGCCCCGCCCCCACCCCCGCCCGGGATCCCCGCTGGTTTCACCAACTCCTCCGGCAGGGGTTCTCCACCCGTCGCAAGAAGCTCGTCAATGCCCTGGGAAGCTTGGTGGAGCGAGAAGCGGTTGCAGCAGCTTTGGCTCAGCTCCGCCTCAACCCCGATGCCCGCGCCGAAGAGCTGGCCCTGCCCCACTGGCTGGCCTTGAGCGACCTGCTGCTGGAGAAAGCGCCCAAAAGGGCTGTTGTTCTTCAAGAGGGGCAGGAACCGGGGTAGGGTAAGAGAGGGAAGCTCAGTTGGACGAACCCAAACATCCTCTGGGGTTTTTGAAGTCCCTTCCCGATCTTGTTCTGGATCCCTTTCGTCAATGCAGGTGCATCCATGCAGGGCAACCAAGGCAAGCAAATCCTCTTGACCGGTGGCACAGGCGGGCTGGGTTTGGGGGTGGTTCCCGTGGTGCTGGCCAGCGGAGCAGAGCTGACCTTGACCTATCGACAAGAAAAAGATCTCACCATTTTGCGGGAGCGCCTGCCGGCCAATGCTCTGGATCGGGTTCGCTTTGTGCAGGTGGATTTAACAGATGAGGCGGCGGTTGCCCGCGTCATTGCCGACCTACCCCGCGTGGATGGGCTGATCCACCTGGTGGGGGGCTTTGCCATGGGCCCCACCCACGAGTACAGCTTGGCGGACTGGTATCGCGACTTCGACCTCAACCTCACCACCACTTTTCTGACCTGCAAGCACAGCCTGCGCAGAATGTGGCAACAGGGCTATGGGCGGATTGTAACGGTGGGATCCCGCGGAGCGGTGGAGCCGGGCCCGCAATTGGCTGCCTACTGCGCTTCCAAAGCGGGGGTGGTGGCCCTGACCCGTACCATTGCCGCCGAAACCAAAGGCACAGACATCACAGCCAACGTCATCCTGCCCAGCCTCATCGACACGCCGGCCAACCGAGCTGCCATGGGATCCGAGCAAGCCGAGCTGTGGGTAAAGCCAGAGTCCATCGGGCAGGTGATCGCCTTTTTGGTCTCAGAAGCAGCGCGGGATCTGCGAGGGGCGGTGATCCCGGTGTATGGCAACGTCTAGGCAACTGGTTGACCAAGCCATGAGCCGCCATTCATGATACAGAATATGCACTTATCCCTATCCAGTTCTTTTCCATGCTGAAGCGATTATTCTTGGGTGGTTTGCGCCGGCAAATCGGTCGCATTGAGGTGGCAGGGGCCATTGATGGCAAAACTCGCGAGCGGGTTCTCAAGGCCCTGAAAGAGGTGGAAGAAAACCAGATCCCTGCCGTGGTGCTGCGCATCGACAGTCCAGGCGGGACGGTGGCCGACTCCCAAGAAATCTACAATGCCCTCTTGCGTTTGCGAGAGAAAAAGGGCACCCGTATTGTCGCCAGCTTTGGCAACATTGCTGCCTCTGGGGGGGTTTATATTGCCATGGGAGCCGAAAAAATTGTTGCCAACCCAGGAACAATCACCGGTAGCATTGGCGTGATCATTCGAGGCAACAATATCGAACGCCTCCTGGATAAGGTGGGGATTTCATTTAAGGTGATTAAGTCTGGCCCCTACAAAGATATTCTCTCGTTTGATCGCGAGCTGACCCCAGAAGAGCGAAACATCCTGCAAGAGTTGATCGACATCACCTACGGCCAGTTTGTGCAGACGGTTGCTGCTGCCCGCAAGTTGAGTTTGAATGTGGTCAAAACTTTTGCCGATGGCCGCATTTTCAGCGGAGAGCAGGCCCTTCACTTGGGTGTGGTGGATCGCTTGGGCACAGAGGAAGATGCCCGCCTTTGGGCGGCAGAGCTGGCGGGTTTGCCGACGGATGCGAAGTTCTACGACCTGCTCCCGCGGCGCAGAGGTTGGTCTCGGTTTTTGCCGGCAGCAGAAGCCTTGGCCCGTCTGCAGTTTGAAGTGAGCACCTCGGGCTTGCCCCTGTGGCTTTACACAGGTTCTTGAGGCAGTTCGCGAACAGCTATTCCGGGAAGTTTAGCGTTCTGTACCGCACAGCCCCCACCCCCGGCCCCTCTTCCAGAGGGAGAGGGAGTTTAACTAAAGTAGCCCAACTCCAATTGCCGGGCCAGATCCAGCAGCCGGTGGGCCAGGGTTGGCTTGGTTGCCAATGGGATCCGCTCTGGACTTCCCTGCTGGGGGATCCAATAGCCTTGGTTGTGGCTGCTGCCAAAGCCGCTATCCGGTTGGTCGATGGGGTTGGCCACAATAGCATCCAGGCCCTTCTGGCGGAGCTTCTCTCTGGCCGGCGGCAAGGGATCCCCACTTTGGGCGGCAAAGCCGATGAGGCGTTGGCCAGGGCGTTTGTGGCGGGCCAGAGCTGCCAGCAGGTCAGGGATCGGCTCCAACGGCAACATCTGGGGTAGATCGGCTTTGGGCAGCTTCCCCGCGTAAACCTGAGAGGGGCGCACATCCCCCACAGCAGCAGCCATCCACAAGAGATCCGCCTGGGGAAATTCCGCCTGCAAAGCCGCCTCCAGTTGGGCTGCCGTTTCCACTCGAATGGCCCGAATGCCAAAGGGTTCCGGCTCAAAAGGGATCCCCAACGGCCCATGAACCAGCGTCACCGTCGCTCCTCGGCAGGCCGCCGCCACCGCCAATGCCACGCCCATCCGACCACTGGCCGGGTTGCCGATAAAACGCACCGCGTCGATGGGCTCCCGTGTCCCCCCCGCCGTCACCAACACCCGCTTGCCCTGCCAATCTTTTTTCCCCCCTGTCCAGAGCAAAGCCCGCACATACTCCTGCAGCGCCTCCGGCTCCAACATGCGCCCTTCCCCCACCGCATCACAGGCCAGGCGGCCACTGGCCGTCGGCAAGGCCCAAAAACGGGGATCCTGGTGTAGCCGCTGCCAATTCTCGGCCACCTTCTCCGCCTTCCACATCTGCGTATTCATAGCCGGTGCCACCGCCACCGGACACCGGGAAGCCAAAACCACATTGGTGAGCAAATTATCCGCCAGCCCATGAGCCAACTTGCCCAAGGTGTTGGCCGACAAGGGTGCAATGAGGAGAGCCTCCGCCCATTCCCCCAACTCGATGTGCAGCGGTCGTCCTCGTGTTGCCTGCCAAAAGGCGGCATCCGTAAAAGCCGGCTGGCGGGACAAGGTGGCAAAAGTCAAAGGAGAAATAAAATGTTCCGCAGCTTTTGTCAAAACCACCTTGAGCTCTGCTCCCTGCTGCACCAGAGCAGACACCAAAGCTGCCGTTTTGTAAGCAGCAATCCCCCCGCTCACCCCAATGAGGAGACGCCGCCCCGACCAAAAGGGATCCATATCGAGTGACACGCAAACAGCCTTGTTTCCAGTTTCCCTGCTTTTGCTCAATTCCGGCGGCAAAGCGGGGATCCCTCGCCCAAAGATACTTTGACTTGGACGGATGACCCTGTCGAGAATAGGGCCTGAGAGCCTATCATTCCCCATTTCAGCCAAAGTCTCCCCCATAGGTTCTGGCCTTCAGAGGGAATTCCCCACTGCTGTTTTGCGCAACCAGCCCTCAGATCCCATTGCAGTCGCGCACTCATTCCCTCTAATTAAGAAGAGTTGGATCAAACTCTATTGCAATCGCTGTTTGTTTCTGGCTACACTAACAGTTGTCCCTAAAACCATCTCGATATGGCTACAACCAGTAAACCAAAACCACTCACTGGCCAAGAGCTCCTCGACAAGGTAACTTCAATGGGAAATGCGGATCGCAAGGAAAAAGCTCGCGCCTGTGGTTATGTCACCTACACCAAGAATGGTCAGGAGCGAGTGAATCTGATGCAGTTTAACAACGCCCTGTTGAAGGCCGTTGGCGTGGATCTCGGCGCTAGTGACGAAAATGGATCCCGTGGCCGCGCTCCTACCTTCCGGGTTTCGGTTCATAAGAATGGCAACCTCCTGATTGGAGCTGCCTACACCAAGAAGATGGGCCTCAAGCCCGGAGATGAGTTCGAGATCAAGCTGGGCCACCACAACATCAAGCTGGAGCGGGTCAACTGATTTGCTGTCTCCCTGGATGCTTTTCCCTGCTGGTGAGTTCATCTCAGCTTGGGTAAAGCCTTTGGTATTCCTTTCGGCCTCTAGGGGCTTGGGAGCAGCGACCTCTTCCCTTCGCTCCGGTGCTCATTGTCTTTCTACTTTTCAGAACAAGGGATCCTCATGATCCGCTGGGGATCCCTGGCAGTTTGTACCTCATCAATGGCTGAAGTGTGGGCAAGTTCGCTATTCTGACAACAGTTGAATTGGGTCTGCGGCAATGAACACTCCGACCGTGCCAAATGTCTTTCGCCATTGGCGGCGGTGGCGAACTTGGGCGGGGCTGTTGTTGTTGGCAGCAGCGTTCTTTGTCATCGAGTCTCATCGGCAAGTTTGGCCTCAGTCGAATGCTTCTCAAAGTCAGGCATTTTTGGAGTGGGTGTCTTCCCAGCCTACCCCCGAACAGCAGGATGTTTTTGTGGATGGAGTCATTCGGCTGCAATTCAATCGGCCACTGGATCCCAATCTACAACGTCTGGCGGTTCAGTTGGATCCGCCGGCAGCGGTTATTTTTGATGTGCAGGGAGACGAGTTGTTGCTTAAGCCTCGGGATCCCTTGCGCTTTAGCACCCGTTACACCCTCACGCTTTCTCCCCAAGAGGGGCTGCCCCTCGAGCAGGCCATTCAGCTGAGTTTTCGCACCGAACCGCAATTTACCTACGAACGGGATGTCAAACCGCTGCTAGAAGCCAGTTGTGTGGGTTGCCATCAGCCGGCAGGACGGCAGCGCACCCAGTTGCTGGACAGTTATGAGGCCACGATGGCCTATGTCAGGCCCGGGGATCCCAATAGCGAGTTGATCAATCCCCGGTGGACGAGCCGCCACGCCTACATCCTCAACGCCATTAACCGCTCCGAAAGACTTAAACAACATTGGACAAAAGTGGACTTTCGACCAGCGTTGATGCTTTCTTCCTGCTTCTACGACCCTTGCCTAGCTGGGCTTGCAACCCAACCCCGGCAGCGGGATCTCCACAGGCGTGACTTCCCCCCAAGCTGGGGGTAGTTGAGGGTAGATACACCTCAAAATACCACCCCACCAAGTTAATCGCTGCGTTGAGATCCCGGTCTTTCTCTAAACCGCAACTCTCACAACGAAACACCCGCTGGTGCAGCGGCATCTGCTGTTTATGCTGGCAACAAGAACACAGCTGGCTGGACGGATAAAACCTATCCGCCACTACCACCTGACAGCTGTAGAGCCTAGCTTTATACTCTAGCTGTCGCCTGAACTCATAGAAACTACACTCGGCTAGACTACTAGCTAACTTGTGGTTCTTGAGCATCCCCGAGACGTTCAGGTCCTCTATAATTACCACCCGATACCTCTTAGCTAGATAGGTAGTAAGCTTGTGTAGGTTGTCCCGACGAATATCAACTACTCTCTTGTGGAGTCTTGCCACCTTCTTAACTGCCTTCCGCCGGTTTTGCGACCCCTTAACTTTCCTGGACAACCGCCTTTGCAACCTCCTCAGCCGCTTCCTAGCCTTACAATAGGGCTTGGGGTTGCCAAAAGTCCCCCCGTCAGAACACGTGGCTAGATTGTTAACTCCTAGGTCAACCCCAACAACGTCCCCTTCCTTCTCCAGCTCCCCTGGCTCAGGCGCCTCATACTTGAAGGAAATAAACCAACGGTGGGCCCGCCGGCTGATAACAACATTCTTGGGCACAACCGCAGGCAAGACCTCGTAACAAGCTAACCAGCCGAAAATCGGAACCTTGATTTTGTTGCCGGAAATTCTAATCCCACCTTCTAGGTAAAAGCTGTCCAGCTTCCCCTTCTTCTTGAATACTGGAAATCTAGACTTCCCAGCACGCCACCTCTTAATTGCTCTCTCCAGATTCCTAAGAGCTTCCTGCGGGGCACACTTAGAAACCTGATAGTACCAAGGATTAGCCCTCTTCACCTCGGCTACAAGTTTCTTGTGCAGATCAACTGCCGTGGGAATCTTCCGCTTCTCTGCCACAGCTTGCTTACAAAGCTCCAGTCCCCAGTTGTAAGCGTGCCGAGCAACCCCAGCGTGCTGCGCCGCCAGTGTCCTTTGCTTGTTATTCAGTCTTAACTCCGTCTTGAATCCTAATAACAAAGTACGACCTCTAGTTCAGCACTAAACCTATTGCTGTTCCCTTTGGAGCTACAAATTGGGGCATACTGAATATATATATAATGTTATAATGTACACTACATTCAGTCGAGACTAGAGTTCAGCTCAACCGCCCCCAAGCTCGCGGCGACTCCCCGGAGATTGCTTACATTCAGGCCCGCGGGCTGCCCCTGTCCCGTCTGGGCTTTTGGACGCCGGAGGAAGTGGAGATCGTCCGCACCTGGATTGTGCAGGATGGCGCCTCCCGCACCAGCGCCCGCTTACAGATGGGCAACTGAATAAGGCATCTGGAACCCAAGCCTCACCGCCATGACCCCTCCTCAACCTTTGGCTACCGTGATTCAGGGATCCCTGAGTCGAGGGCTGGAAGCTCGCCTCAATCCCGGTGTCTCGGTAGAAGACTTGCGGGTGGGCAAATTCGTGGTGATCCAGGGGCAGCGCAACCGCTTCTTTGGCCTGCTTACTGACGTTACCCTAGAAACCAGCAACCCCCAAATTCTGGTCAATCCCCCCCGCCCGGAAGAGACCTTGCTGCAGGAGGTGCTGGCCGGTACCGGTACCTACGGCATTATTGCCCTCACCCCGATGCTGATGTTGGTGCCGCGGCAGACGGAAGGGGAAAGGCTGTATCCCCTGGTCAATCCCGAACGGCCAGAAGCGTTGGCAGCTCCCCTCGGCCAAGAACCCCCTTCCGCTGGCGCCATGGAGCTGCTGCCCGTGAAAACAGTGCCCGCCCATTTTTCGCAAGTGTATGAGGCACGGGAACTGGACTTTCGCACCGTCTTCGGCTGGGAAGACGACCCGGAGCGGCGCAACTTTGCTATCGGCCAGCCCCTCGACATGGCTGTGCCCATCTGTTTGGACTTGGATCGCTGGGTGGAGCGCAGCAACGGCATTTTCGGCAAATCGGGCACCGGCAAGTCCTTTCTAGCCCGCCTGATCCTGGCCGGCATCATCCGCAAACGGGCAGCGGTGAACTTGATCTTTGACATGCACTCCGAGTACGGCTGGGAGGCGGCCAGCGAAGACAAACACGCCAGCACCGTCAAGGGCTTGCGGCAGCTCTTTCCCGGTCAGGTGCAAATCTACACCCTGGATCCCGATTCCACCCGGCGGCGAGGGGTGCGGGATGCGCAGGAGCTCTTCATCGCCTACAACCAGATCGAGGTGGAGGATCTGGCCCTGTTGGCAGAGGAGCTGAACCTATCGGAAGCCAGCCTGGAAAACGCCATTATCCTGCGCAACGAGTTTGGCCGCGACTGGATCAGCCGCCTCTTGAGCCTTTCCAACACCGAGATTCAAGAGTTTTGCGAACAGAAAATGGGCAACAAAGCCTCGATGATGGCCCTGCAGCGCAAGCTCACCCGCCTTGACAACCTCAAGTACATCCGCAACACCCTGCCCCACAACTACATCGGCCAGATTTTGGATGCCCTCAGCCGCGGCATTCACGTGGTTATCGAGTTTGGATCCCAGTCCAACCTGCTCTCCTACATGTTGGCGGCCAACGTCATCACCCGCCGCATTCACCAGGCCTACGTACATCAGACGGAGCGGTACTTGCAATCCAAAAATCCCCTCGACCGGCCCCGTCAACTGTGCATCACCATCGAGGAGGCCCATCGCTTTTTGAATCCGCGGGCGGCCAAGCAGACCATTTTCGGCACCATTGCCCGCGAGATGCGCAAGTACTTTGTCACGCTGCTGGTGGTGGATCAACGCCCTTCCAGCATCGATAGCGAAGTGATGTCGCAGTTGGGCACTCGCATCACGGCGCTGCTCAACGACGACCAAGATATCGAGGCGGTGTTCACAGGGGTGGCGGGCAGCCAGAACCTGAAAACGGTGCTGGCCAAGTTGGACTCCAAACAGCAAGCCCTAATTCTGGGCCATGCCGTGCCCATGCCGGTGGTGGTGCAAACCCGCCCCTACGACCAGCGGTTCTACGCCGAAATTGCCGATCCTGACTGGTCTCAGGCTGAGGATGCGGAGGTGCTCCTGGCCGCCCAACAGGCTAAGTCCGAGCTGGGGCTGTGAGCACAAGCTGCCCGCACCGCTCGGAACATGCCAAAGCGGCAGAGGCCGGTGCCGAAGGCCAGGCGCATGAGCAAGAAAGTGGGCACCTCCCGTAGCGACTTAATCAGGCCCACCAAGCCAAACTTCAGCAACCCTTCGGGACGGACAATGCCCTGCCAGATGGAATCCAGCCAAGAGGGAAGGGTCTCCTGAGTCCAGTCGGCGGTTTCTACCCGTCCCGCCACCAGGCCAGTAGCCTCCAACTGCTCGGCAAAGCCTTCGATGCTGGAGAAGGAAGGGTGTGACCATTGATCCAACAGTTGCCGCATCACCAGCCGCTCCCAAAAGTTCAGGGGCTTTTGCCGGTCGTCCCGCTGGTTCCAGTCGGCCACCACCAGGATTCCCCCTGGCTTCAACACCCGCAGCATCTCTTGGGCATAGCGGGCCTTGTCCGGCATGTGAGGCCCTGCCTCAATGGACCACACCACATCGAAGCTGGCATCGGGGAAGGGCAGGTCGAGGGCATCTGCCACCTGAAACTGGACAGGCAGATCAGGGGGGGTGAGCTCCTGGGCCCGCTTCACCTGCTGAGGACTGATGGTGATACCGGTTACAACAAAGCCGTAGTCGCGGGCCAAGATGCGGCAGCTCCCACCAATGCCGCAGCCCACATCCAACACGGTTGTCCCTGCAGGCAGTCGATCCAACCCCCCCCAGCGCACCATCTCGTGGACAAAGTCGTGCTTGGCCTGCAGAAAATTTTTTCGTTGGGGAGGAGAGCCGTAGTGGCCTAGGTGAATGTGTTCGCCCCAGTAAAACTCTAGGATCCCATCCCGAGTCCACTCGTCGTAAGACTTGGCCACAGAGGCGGGAGACTCGTATTTGCGAGCAGTCAACAGATAGGCTGCCAAGCCCACGGCCAGCAGCACAGCTATGCCCAAAGCCCAAAAGATTGGATTCATCGGATCAACCATGAAGTTTCTATGAAGTCCCTCTGCGTAGTGGCAATCATTGTCGGTTGGATAGCGCAGCCCCAGGCGGAGTGCTTTCCGGTATGGGGCCAGCCAAGCAAAGGCGCAATCCCATCTTGACCCATCTGCTGGCTCAAGGAAGAAGTCTGGGATCCCGGCAAAGGGCAGCTGGGCGAGATTTTCCAGCACCCATTGGGATTGCTGCGATCGCCTGCTGGGCCGGGGCGGCAACCTCAGTAGCAGCGGCTGCTCCCTACCAAAGGTTGGCGGCGTAGCGAGCAGCTCCCCTCAGCCCCACCTGCGCATTCACCACCACCTGCACCGACAGTTGCTCCAGAAGAGGACGCATCCGCCCCTTATCCAAAAACGAGGACAAAAACTCCCCTTGATGCAGTAGGCGCAAGAGCTTGGGCGCGATCCCCCCAGCGATGAACAGGCCCCCGCGCGGCAATAGGTGTAGGGCAAAGTTCCCGACTGCAGCCCCGTACAGGCTGATGAAAAGCCGCAGACACTCCACCGCCAGGGGATCCCGTGCTTCCACGGCAGCATTGGCAATTTGGGCTGCCGGGTCAATATGCTTAGCTCCCTTTTCCCAAGCCTCAATTTGGGCCAGCAGCTGTTCTTCTCCTGAGCCCCACTGGCTATCCCGCAAAAATTGATAAATGGCAACGATCCCCTGCCCCGAGACCACCCGCTCGGTGGAGACACGTCCGTGCCGTTTTTGCAAATACCTCAAGAGCTCCCACTCCAGAGGGGTGCGCGGGGAAAAGTCCACGTGACCGCCCTCGCTGGCATGAACTTGGTAACCCCCTTCTCCCCAGGTAAGGTAAGCCTGCCCCAAACCCGTGCCTGCTCCCATCACGCCAATCGGAGCCCGCGGTTGACGCTCACCCACTTGCAAGGTGTCCAGATCCTGGTCGCCGAGGGCAAGCACGCCATACCCCACAGCGCTGAAGTCGTTGATCAAGGCTACGCGCGGGATCCCCAGCTCTGCGGCCAATTGGCTCGACTGCAGATCCCAGGGCAAGTTGGTCACTTTGGCAGTCTGTCCCTCAGACCCTGAGCCCCTTGTTTCCATGACGGGGCCGGCCACTGCAAAACAGGCGGCAGCAGGCTGTGGATCTCGCCCCAGCTCCCGCCGAGCCTGGGCCAGAAACTCTCCCACCATTGGGGCGAGGTTGGCGTAATCTTGGCTGGCATAGCGGCAGTGGTAAAGGCTGTGCTCGGGATCCTCGGCATTGACAAGGCTGAGGCTGGTTTTGGTGCCCCCGATGTCTCCTGCCAACAACAAGTCCATACAGTTTCCTCCGGCCAGCACCTCCTTCCCACCCTGACATCTCTGGAGAGAGAATGCCAGGCCCCCAAGGCTTCCCCGCTCCTGCTGGGGAGAAGAGGGAAGGGCAAAGAAGGTGCTATGTTAACTGATGTAAAGGTTTTTAATATTGCATTTTGTCTTCTACACCTTTTTTACCCCCTCTCCAAGATGAGCCTCTGCTGTCCTCTGAGCATTTGGCCGGGCTGGATCCCCACCCTCTCTCGGTTCAAAGGCGTTTCCGATCCCACCATGCCATTGGGGGAGTGGCAGCTCTGCTCGTGAGTCTGCCCGTTTTTGTGCAAGCGCCCCTGGTGCGGTATGCCCCTTGGGTCAGCTTGGTGATGTCTTTGGGCTGGCTGGGCCTTAGCTTGCATCTCTACTCCCAGCCCCGTACCCGCCTGTGGGGAGATTTGCTGTACGGCTTTACCCTGACTTGGCTGGCAGGATCCCTGTATTGGGGATGGCTGCGCTTTGAGCCTCTTTGGCACATGCCCATGGAAGCCTTGGGGATCCCGATTGTCTGGTGGGGGATACGGCGACGGTTTGCCCGCATCGGTACCTGGTTTTATCTCGGCTCCCTGTGGGGTACGGCGGTTACAGATCTCTACATTCACTCGGTGGGGCTGCTGCCTGAGTGGCGGCAGGCGATGCAGTTTGACCGGTTGGAGCAGGCGGTTGTCCCTTTTAGGGCGGCCCTCGACAAAATGGCTACCCCCTGGGGCCTGGGTTGGGGCATCGGCTTGGGCCTTCTGTTGCTGGGTGTTGGATTGTGGAGAGTCCAGGGATCCCGCCGCTTGCACCATTGGGCATTTGCGGGAGCAGTGCTGAATACCCTGTTGGTGGATGGGCTATTTGGCTGGGGGGCAGCTCTGCTGCGGTGAGCTGGGACATCCCCATAACTCTGCTTCAGGTGGGAGTAGAAGTATTGGTAGGGCTGGGAGCTCCATCGGACTCCGTCCTGCCAACGTCGGCGGCAGCAGGTGCAGTTGCCGGCAGTGTAGGTTCTGGCCCAGCAGGAGGCAACTCCGGTGCCGGTGCGGGCTGAGGCAGAAAGTCGATGACCTCCCAAGTCTTGGAATCCGGTGAGCTGTAGGCCAGCAGCCACCGTTCGGGCACGGTTTTGACGCGGTCGGGCGAGCGTTGTGTAGCAACAGTTTGTGCCTTTTGGTGGGCCAGGGTGATCTGGAAGGGATCCCCTTTGCGGCGATAGGGGCGGCGGGATCCCGGCGGATGCACGATTAGGGTGTAGGTGCCGCTGAGGTGATGGCCTTCCAGGGTTTCTCCTGAGACTAACAGCAAAGGTTCACGGCGATCCTGGCGGATTTTCACATCCTGCAATTCCAGATGTGCCGACAACCGGTCGCTGCCCACTAAGGATCCCACCGGCCCGGACAAATGAGCGATCTGATAGGCGAGGGCCTGCTGCACAATCGGCTTTGGCGGTCTAGGTCCGCAGCCGGCCAGCAGCCCCACCAGCACAATAGCCACAAGGCTAATCGTGCCCCGCAGAACCGATCCCCTACAACTCCACCCCAGTTTTGGCATCGCTTCCCCTGAGGCCATCAGACGGTAACTAAGGTGGGGTGTTGCTTCAGGTATTCCGTATTCACGCCGGACTCGCGGGTGAGAGCCACCAGGCCGGTACGGGCGATCTCACGGATGCCAAAGCTGGTCAACATCTTGATGATGGCCACCATTTTGCCGGGATCCCCGGTTACCTCGAGAGTCAAAGACTCCTCCGCCACATCCACAATCCGGGCGCGAAACATTTGGGCCACATCCATAATGGCGGAGCGGGTATCGGGGCTGGCATTGACCTTGACCAGCATCAGCTCCCGTTCCACGCAGGGAACATGGGTGATATCGGTAACTTTCAGCACGTCGATGAGCTTGTAGAGCTGCTTCGTCATCTGCTCCACATCGTGTTCATCTCCCTGCACCACCATGGTGATGCGAGAGATCCCCGGTCGTTCGGTGGGGCCAACGGTGAGGCTGTCGATGTTAAAGCCGCGACGGGCAAACATCCCCGCAATGCGGGTTAAAACGCCAGGCTGATCCTGCACGAGGGCGCTGAGGGTGTGTTTCACGGCAACCAGAGGATAGAGAAAAAGCTGAGAAGAGGTTGGGGAAGCACCTGGGAATAACAATACCCTGAGGAAATTTTACGCCAACTTTGCCGGAATGTTTTTCGCATTGCTCCGGTCGGAGCACAGCTGCAGAGCCGGCGCCCTAGAGAAAGACAGCGCAGCCGTTAACTCTCCAAAGACCCGCGCGTAACCCCCAATTGGCTGTGTAGCTTCAGCTCCTGCCACAGTTGGGATCCGCTGAGTTGACCTTGTAGGAGTTGCTGATAGCGGTGCAGGGTTTGTTGGATCTCGGCGGGGGATTCATGCAAAAATTCGATGCGCAGATAGCGCAGGCCCAAGGCCAATAATTTCGGCACATATTCTGCCCCCGTTTGGGCCTTGCCGTTGTAGAGGGTATTCCGACAGCCGGCATCGGCCTTCAAAATGTGCTCGACATTGGCCCTGTCCCTCAGCTTCACCTCGTGTTTTTCACATGGGCGACCACAATTGGTGTAATCCGTTCCGCTGGATAAAAAGGCGCAAAAGACGCAGTGCTCCATGTGGAACAGGGGCATATGTTGATGAAGGGTAACCTCATACCTATGGGCGGGGCCGGCTTGCAGCAGGGATCCCAGTTGCTCGTGGTTGAGGTCATAGGAAGCCGTCAGGCGCTCCAGGTTGTAACGGGTTTTGAGATAGTGGGCCGTGATGGGATTGGCCACATTCAAGGAAAAATCCCCAATGCAGCGCTGCCCGGCAAAAAAACGGAGATGGTCGTAATTTCTCACCAAGTAGCCATCGGCTCCGCCGACCAACACTTGCTTTAGGATCCAGGTTTCTCCTGGCTTGGTGATGCGGGGCGGAGCGACCCACAGTTCCACCTCGGGATGGGCGGCTTTGGTTGTGCGGATCACCTCCCGATAGCGGCGGGGATCCTCAAACTCCAGATAGATCTGCCTAATACCGCTGGCTATCGCCGCCGGCAGTTGCGCCGGATCCCGCACCAACACCACCAACTGCGGGGATCCCCTTGCGGGCTCCTCCTGAGAAGGCACCAGATCTTGCCAGCGAGCTTCGGGATTGAGTTGCCAGCGCGGGGGCTGAGCTCGCAGAGCTTGTAGGCGTTCCACCGCTTGTCGGCGCATCTGGTTGAGCAGGCTCACCGGCAGCATTACCTCCCCCTGCAAGGCATTGTGCAGGGATCCCAACTTGAAGGGAGTGGAGCCCAAACGGCCCAGTTGCTGTCGCAGTTTTTCGGTGGTGAGGGGTTGGCGGTGGGCAGCTTCCAGGGGCAGCGGCGAATCCACCTGCACCGTGTGTCCCTGCTCATCCCGCAGGATCAGCGTCAGCGGGGATCCCACTTGGCCGTGAACCTCCATGTGGACAGGCCGCTGAAAGCGGGGGTGATCCCCGGCGTAGCTTTGGCGCAGGCGCTTTTCCAGTTCCGGGTCGCTGGTCTTCCAGAGGCGATCCCCCACCCGCAGACGTTTGAGATCAATGACCCCCTCTCCGAAGCTGAGCCAGGCCAGCCCCTGCTTCTCTTGCACCCGGTAAACCCGTCCCCCCTGCTCCGGTAACTCCGGCTGCCCCTGGTCAAACACCACGCCATCCCCGGCTTTGAGGGGTGCCTCCAGCCGGATCCCCACCTGATCCTGTTGGATCCCCACCACCTGCCCCAGGTAAACCCCCCGTTTCTTGCCAAACCGCGCGTGCACCAGCTCCTGGTTGTTGATGCCCCGCAGCCAGCCTGTGTAGAGCCCGCGAGAAAAGCTCATCTCCAGCTCGTAGCGTTCCTGTTGCGAGGGCTGCCACGGCTGTCCCACCCCCAGCGCATCCAAGGCCTGCCGATACACCCGCGTTACATTGGCTACATATTCTGGGGATTTCAGCCGGCCCTCAATTTTCAGACAGCGGATCCCCAGCTTCACCAGCTCCGGTAGCACCTCCAGCCCGGCCAAATCTTGAGGGCTGAGCAGATACCGCTTCTCCCCCAAGTCGCGGCGGATCCCGTCTACCACCAGCTCATAGGGCATGCGGCAGGCTTGGGCACATTCCCCCCGATTGGCCGAACGCCCCCCCAGCGCCTCGCTGGTCAGACATTGCCCCGAGTAGGCCACGCACAACGCCCCATGCACAAAGACCTCCAGAGATAGGGAGGATCCCTTCTCTTGCAGATAGGCCTGGATCTGGGCGATTTCCTGGAGGGAACATTCCCGCGCCAGCACCACCACCTCACAGCCCAGCTCAGCGGCAAACTCCGCTCCCACTCCACTGGTGATGGTCATTTGCGTGGAAGCATGGATGGGGAAATCGGGGGAAAGATGCCGGATCAGGCGGGCGATGCCAATATCCTGCACAATCACCGCATCCACCCCCGCCGCAATCATCGAGCGGATGTATCCCTCGGCTTCCGTCAGCTCCCTTGGAAAAACCAGAGTATTCAAAGTAACATAGCCCCGTACCCCCCGCCGGTGCAGCCAGGCCATCAGTTCCGGCAAATCCGCTTCCGTAAAGTTGCGGGCGCGCATCCGGGCGTTGAAGCGCTCCAGCCCAAAGTAAATGGCATCGGCTCCGTTTTCCACTGCCGCCTTGGCACACTCCCAATCCCCCGCCGGGGCCAGCAGCAGGGGCAACTTGGTGGTCAGAGGCGGCGCCTCAAAGTGATCCGTTTCCGCGAAATCTATCCCAGCAGCTTTCATCGGAAGACAGCCCCACAAAGAGAACAAGGGATCCTTTCCCATTCAAAATCAAAAAACCTGAGAGCAGGATCCCCTTGTCTCAGGTCAAGCTGCCTCTGCCGGCGACCTCTTAACAAAAAACTCGTTCCGTCCGCAAAGGGTCTAGCTAAGAAGCCACCAGCACATTCAGGATCCCGGTGAGGACGGCGCTGAACAAAGCCAACGTTAGGTAGCGGCCAACAGCCGGGTTGTCACCCAGCAGCCGATCGGAAGCGCTGATGGTGAAAAACAAAGACCAGGCCTGAGTAGCGTTGATGGTCTCAAATTGGTTGAATTCAGCGGTGAAGATCTTAGCCATGACTCAATGCTCCCTACAGCTGTGGGTTAACACCCCTACCTTAACAAAAGTTAACAGCAGCTGCCACGTTTGCGCGGCTACATCAGGACACCGCCGAACAAGGCTGGAATAGGCAGCGTTTTATGGGAGAGCTGGGTACACAACCCTCGGAGGGATCTGCATCTAGCGTGGATCAGTTGTATGCGACTCCGTATATAGTATTGGGTGATGCGGGATCCCCACCCAAAACAGGGGCTTTGCCCCTCGACAGAGGTCGAGCAGATGTTCTAACCTTGGCTTCTAGGGTGGCCCAAGAGCGCTCTTCAAGATAGGTGTGCCGGGGTGTTGTCAGCGATGGCCAACCGGGATCCTAAGGCTGAGAGTGTGCCGCATCGCTAGCCTAAGCCCTGTTGAGCGGGTTTAATCTAGGCAGCTTTTGATTTGCCCCAGGCTGTTGGTTAGTACTTAGGAAGCTGACCCCATAGCAACCAGAACAAGGCGCGATGCCGGGAGTTGAGATGAGAATGACGCGTTGTAATGTAGTATCGCCTGTGCGCTCCCTCTGCCGCTGTGCAGCTCAGGTGGGCGGCGTAGCCGGGATCCTGATCGGAACAGCTTGGGGGGGTTTGGCTGTGACTCCTGTTTGGGCTCAGGAGAATGCCCTACTGGCTCAGGCAGCCGCAGGCCCCATGAGCCGGCAAGAGGTGGCGGAGCGGCTAAATCTGGTGCCTGTTTTTGCCATTGTGTCTCAGAACGGCACCCCCGTTGTCGCCAATGTGGAGCGAGATGGCCGCACCATCCAAGTGGTTTCCTTCTGGCTGGATCAGGCCCAGGCCCAGCAAGTGTTGGAGCAGGTGAAAGCCAGCAACCCCGAGATAGCCAGTCAAGCCCGGGTGGTGCCTCTCTCGCTGGGGTATGCCTACGAAAAATCGGAAGAGGAGCGCGCCAAGAATAGTGACCTGTATTTTGAGGTGGTGCCTCGGGCTTCTGATGTGGAAGCAGCCAAGCAGGTGCTGAAGGAAACCGGTCAAGATGTGCCTGCAGAAGCGATTGGTGTGCCTCTGTTCTATGGCCGCTCCGGAGAGGGGCTGCTGACCATCGAGCAGGATGGCCATGAGGTGGTGCCCTTCTTCTTCGACCGCAACGATTTGCGGAGGGCTTTGGATCGAGCGGCAGCGCAGAACCCGGATGTAGTTGGAAAGACCCAGATTGAAGTGACCTCGCTGGCCATTGTGGTGGAGCGCATGTTGGCTCCCGACGCACAGGCCGATGTGCAGAAGATCGCTTTTATCCCCTCTCGCTCGGCGCTGGAGTATATCCAATCCCTGGCCCGGCCTGCCAATCCTTCTGCAAGTCCCCAGCCTCAGCGTTAACCTAAGCCCCTGATGGGATCCCCGTCTGCTCTGGTGAAGCGGTTAACAGAGTGGCGTGCCCAAGCCCTGAGGGCGGCAAAAGCGGCTGGGATCCCTGCCGAGGAAGTGGACATTTTGCTCAAAGAACGGCTGGGGTGGGGGCCGTTGGAGCGGCTGATGGGTCGCGCTCCGGCTGGGGAGGGGGATCCCCTGGAGGAGGTGCAGGCCCTTTGGCGGCAAAGGGTGGAAGAGCGCATCCCCCTACAGTACCTGTTGGGCAAAGTTGAGTGGGCGGGCTTGAGCTTGCGGGTGACGCCGGCGGTGCTGATCCCGCGCCCGGAGACCGAGCTGCTGGTGGAGCAGGCTTCCCTTTGGCTACAGGCCAATCCTCTGCCGCCGGGATCCTGTTTTGCCGACCTGGGTACAGGCAGCGGAGCGATTGCCATTGCGTTGGCCCATCAGCACCCCCAGTTGCGGCTTCTGGCCGTGGATTCTAGCCCAGAGGCATTGGCTGTTGCGGCAGACAATGTGGTAGCCCACCATCTGCAGGAGCGGGTGAACTTGCTGCTGGGATCCTGGTTTGTACCTTTGGATCCCTGGCGAGGACGGCTGCGCGGCCTGGTTTCCAACCCTCCCTACATTCCCTCTGCCGACCTGGCCTCGCTCATGCCAGAGGTGCGACTGCACGAGCCGCGACAGGCTCTGGATGGCGGAGAAGATGGCCTAGCCCACTTGCGACTGTTGATTCAAGCAGCACCGGATTACCTGGCCCCGAACTCCTTTTGGGCGGTGGAAGTGATGCGAGGCCAAGCCCCTTGGGTGGCGGAGCAGTTGCAAGCTAGAAGCTGCTATCGGCAGATCCAAGTTCACCGAGATCTGGCCGGGGTTGAACGGGTGGTCAGCGCCCACTTCGTCGGATAGAAAAGGGTAGGATCCCATAAGATGGGGTATCGCCGGAGCCGGAACTGTCCAAAACTTAAAGCTCCGAGCCCAGAGATCTGAGCACGGATGGGATCCCCTGTCCTTCGCCAGGAGCACTTCTTGAGGGAGCCTTCGCCTACAGCCAAACCCGACCCACCCTTACAGCAGGCTGCCTCTGCCGACAAGCAAGAGGCTGTGGATTGGCAATTTGCTTTTGAACGCTCTGAGGTGATGCGGGCCTTTCAACAAGAGTTGCTCGTCAGCATCGGCCATGAGCTGCGCAATCCCCTCAGCAGCCAGATGGGATCCCTGCAGTTGGTGCTGTCAGATCTGTGTGATTCCCCCGAAGAGGAGCGGGAATACCTTCAAAGTGCCAAAGAGGCGGTAGAGCGCCTGATCAAGCTGCTTGAGGAATACACCCGCCTGGCTCGCCATGACCTGCCCATCCAACCTCTGCGACCGGAACCGACCCGACTACGCCCCCTCCTGCAGGATGTGTACAGCCTAACTCGCCTACAGGCCCAGGATCAGGGCATTCGCTACGAATGGCCGGTTCTACAACCAGCCCCAGCCTCTGAGGTGCCCCTTCTCCCCGACAGCCTCACCGTTTGGGCGGATCCCCACGGCTTGGTGCAGGCGCTGCTGGGAGTGTGTCGCTGGGGCATCCGCACCCTACGCTACGGTTCGATGGCTTTGCACCCCTATCCCACCGCAGAAGAAGAGGGGCGACTGTGCCTGGGGTGGAACCTTGAGGGGCGATGCCATGTGCCCATTCAAACAGAGGGCTGTGCTGTCTGGCGGGTAAGCGAGCGGCTCCTGAGAGAAATGGGAGGCCAGCTGGAACTCTGCGAAAGCGGCCCCTACCGAGTTGGCATCAAGGTGACCCTGCGCCTCGCCCATTGAACCCCAGGCCAGAGGGACTTGGGCCTATCGGCTTCTCAAAGCTGGCCAGTTGGCATCTGCCCTCTTGATCAAGCCGGGGATGTCGCGCTCCCAGTTACGCTGTACCCGCTGGTTGGCGTTCAGGTATAGCTTGTCATCAACAATTTTCCAGGCAAAGGGATCCACCGGGTAAAGGTAGTTGTGGGCCACGGCCCAGGCACAAAACCCGCCGTACTGGGGGGCAAAGCGCTCTGGGTTGTTGCGAAACCGCTCTCGATTGTCGGCGCTGGCAAACCTCCAGGTTACCCCTCCCCACTCCCATTCATACGCTGGGGATCCCTTGACCGGCTTGCCGTCGATGAAATAGGCCACCGGGTCATAGCCCCGCAGGGCCAGGCCATCCGTTGCAAAAAAGGGGCCCGGGGATCCCTCCTCGACAGCCCCAACAACCTGTCCTTGGGCTGGGAGAGACAGGAGCCAAGCTGGGTGAGAAGCAACAGCCCCAACCATCAGCAGCAGCGGGATCAAAGCCCAACGATTTTTGACCATCACAACCTCCCAAGTCCTCAATCGAAAATCGAAATGAGCAAGAAAGCCTTACTCTTCCCCTTCAGGTTCCAAAAGACATCTGACAAAAGACATCTGAGGAGATGCTGGCTTCCGGGGACTGGGAACAGTTTGGCCACAGCGAGGAGATTTGCCTGTGATTTGGATCGGGGAGATCCAATCTAAAAAAAGCTCAACCTTCTCGGCGCAGGGCCAATTCGGCCCGATCCAGTTGCATTAGCACCCGCTCCACCTTTTCGGGGTTGAGAGGCCGGTTGGAAGTGCGGTACTGGGAGGCCAGCGTGTTAAACACCGTGCGCAAAGTGGTAAAAGACTGCAGCTTATCGTAGCGATGGCCGTGGTAGCGCCCAGAAAACTCCTGGATGGCTTGCATGGCTTCCGCTCGCGCCTCTTCCGGGTTCATCAGGGGATCCCCTTCTGAAAGGACGGTGCGTAGGGTTTGGATCAGGGTCATGCTGTCTTCGTAATACTTGCCGGTGAGACGGGCAGCCTGAGCAACTGAGCTCGCTGAGCCCAGCAAAAGGGCTACAGATAGGAGCAGGCTGACAAGACGCAGAAAAAAAGTTTTGAGCATGGGGAACCTAATGTAACTTACTTTTAAGCATAAGCCACAGCAACACCAGAAGAGGAGTCACCCAAAAGATGCTGTTCACCCCCTTCAGCGACTTTCTGCAGAAGCTGGGCCAGTACGGATCCCATTGGACAGTGCTGGCCCTAATCTTGGGATTTGCCTGTGCTCACAGCGGACTGGCCTACTTGCGACCCTGGGGGGAAAGCCGGCTGGGATCCCGTCTGTACCGCATCTTCTTTGCTCTGGTGAGCCTCAGTTTGGCACCGCTGTTGCTCATCTATTTTTTCAACCACCGCTACGACGGGGTGATTCTCTGGGATCTCCAAGCCGTCCCGGGCATTCGCACCACCGTTGCTCTTTTGTCTGCCCTCTCTTTTTTCTTTTTGTATCCGGCCACCTTCAACTTGCTGGAGATCGCCGCCATTCGCAAGCCGGAGATCCACCTGTTTGAAACCGGGATCATCCGTATCACCCGTCATCCCCAAATGGTGGGCCAGGTGATCTGGTGTGTAGCCCATACCCTTTGGATTGGCTCCAGCTTTATGGTGGTGACCTCGCTTGGGCTCATTGCCTACCACCTGTTTGCGGTTTGGCACGGGGATCACCGCCTGGAGCGGAAATACGGGCAGGCCTTCCGCGATCTCAAGGCGCGCACCTCCGTGATCCCCGGCTTGGCCATTCTGCAGAAGCGACAGCAACTGCGCCCGCGAGAGTTTCTGCGCTGGGCCTATTTGGGGGTGTTCAGCTTTGTAGTGATTCTTTATGCCTTCCATCCCCAAATGGTTTCTGCAGCCAGCCGAGTTGCCTGGTAGCATGATCCCAAAGAACTTCTTTAGTTTGGGAGTGATGGCCTTGCAAGTTGCTTTAGATGCTTTTAATCAAGAACTTTTGACAAGTGACGGGTTGGTTTTGGTGGATTTCGGCGCCCCTTGGTGTGGCCTGTGTCGCTTCATTCAGCCGATTACCGACCGTCTCGTAGCCGAGTGGGGAGGAGCGGTCAAAGTACTGCGGGTGAATGTAGACGACAATTTTTGGCTGCCGCGCCGCTATCGGGTGCGCTCTTTGCCAACCCTAATTTTGTTTGAGAAAGGTCAAGAAGTGCAAAGGCTGGAGCACTTCGCCAGCCGCGATGAGGTGCTTCGCCGCTGCGAGCAGTTGTTTCTTGACCACCTGCGCTACCTGGGTTCGGGAGCCTGCTCATCCTCGTTTGAGCCCCAAGCCCCGCCGCCCGGCGTGTAGAGGGTGATCACGTCGCCGGCTTTTAGGGAGCGGCTGATTTTGCCGGGTAGGGGATCCCCGTTGAGGAGGTTGATCCCCACCTGGCCTGGCCCACCCCCCTGTTCTCCTTGGGGGGCATAATGGCGCCGCTCGGTGAGCAGGGAGAGGGTGCAATCCTGCAAAGTCTGGATGGAGCGGATTAGCCCCCAGCCGCCCCGCTGTTGGCCATGGCCGCCGGAATCCTGGCGTAGCTCGTAGCGCAGTACCCGCAGGGGATACTCCAGCTCCAGAGCCTCGATGGGGGTGTTGAGGGTATTGCTCATGCCCACATGCACTCCGTCCAAACCCGGTCGTTGCCGGCTGGCCCCCTGACCACCTCCCAGGGTTTCGTAGTAGGTGAAGTGGCGGTTGCCCAGCACACAGTTGTTCATGGTGCCCTGCCCCTGAGCGATGCTCCGCAATCCGGCCACGGGAGCCAGAGCTTTGAACACCACATCGGCAATGCGCTGCGAGGTTTCCACATTGCCCGCCACCACTGCTGCCGGAAACTGGGCATTCACCAAGCAGCCGGGCGGCGCCACGATCTCGATGGGATCCTCCAAGCCGACATTGCTGGGGGCCGTGGGATCCAACAGACAGCGCAGGGCAAACAACACCGCCGAGCGGGTGACGGCCAGGGGCGCGTTCAGGTTTCCCGCCATGGCCGGAGCAGTGCCGGTGAAGTCCACCCGCAGCTTCTCGCCCTCTACTTCCACCTGCACCCGAATCTCAAGGGGCGCGGGCGGATCCCCGTAGCCCTCCAACCAATCCTCAGCCGTGTAGATCCCATCGGGCAGAGCCTGAATTTGCGCCCGCATCCGCCGGCGGCTGTACTCGATGACCCCTGCGATCAACTGCCAAGCTTCCTCTTCTCCAAAGCGGGCCAGCAACTCCCGAAACCGGCTCATCCCCACTGCGCTGGCCCCCACCTGGGCCTGCAGATCCCCCCGCCGCTGCTCGGCATTGCGCACATTGGCCAGGATTAGGCGCAGCAGATCTTCTTGCCAGTGCAACGCTCCTTCCAGAGAAAGCCCAGCCAGCCGTACCGGCGGGATCACCAGCCCCTCTTGCCAAAGTTCTGTGGAGTCGGCGGGCATGGAGCCAGGGCGCATCCCTCCAATATCAGCGTGATGAGCACGGTTCACAGCATAGGCGCAAATCCGGTCGGGATCCCTCCAGCCGGGAATGGCCGCGACCACCGTAACGTCTGGCAGATGGGATCCCCCCTGGTAGGGATCGTTGAGGAGAAACACATCTCCGGGTCGCGGGTTGGCTGCCACCACCGCTCGCACCGCCTCCGAGAGGGCTCCCAAATGCACCGGGATGTGAGCTGCCTGGGCAATGCAAGCCCCTTGCGCGTCAAACAGAGCTGTGGAGCAATCCCGCCGCTCCTTGATGTTGGCCGAATAAGAACCGCGGATGAGGCGGGCTCCCATCTCTTCGGCAATCCCCGCCAGAGCGTTGGCCATGACCTGCAACCGGATGGGATTGGAGACAGGATAGTTGCTATCCATATCCCTCAAAGCCTACGCCCCAGCCAAACGGCCACCCTGCGGATCCCTTGCCAGAACTGCAAACGACGTTGCCAGCGGGCAAGGGTATGGCGATTCTCGCGCAGACGATCCCGCAGACGCAGCAACTCAGCGGGAGTGGGAGCCAAGGCCTGTTGAGCTGCTTCTCGCCAATCGGCCATGGCCTGATCTGTGACCCCAAGAGCCGAGCGCAGCTTCAAAATGACAGGAATGAGAGCAACCAGGGCCAAAAACAGCAAGCCGTTGAGGCCGCAAACTGCCCAGACAGCCCATCCCGAACTCCAATTGGCATTCACAGAGAGCTCCGGGTAGGGATCCCGACAAGGCTCACTGCTGCTGCAGCATCAAGGGGCGCAACACCCGGCCATCCCCCACCACAACCACCGTTGACAGCACCTGCTCACCACGGCGGAAGGTAATCGGCACCGATTGGCCTACCGGGGTATTTTGGATGATCTGCTGCACATGTTGCACGGAGGTGACCCGCTGCCCATCCACTCCAATCAAAATATCGCCCTGGGCCAGACCGGCTCGTTGAGCAGGACCATCCTGGAGCAAGCCGACCACCTGCACCCCCTGAACTCGAAGTGCGGGGCCGAACAGACGACGGCTGATGGCGCTCTGGGCTTGCTCGCCGTTCACCGTTTCAATGGCAACTCCAATGAAGCCGTTGCCGACAGCATAGGAGGCAGGCGACCACTGAACCCCGAAGCTGTTGGCGTCGCTGCTGACCTGAACCGTGGAGCCGTGGTGGTTGTAAGCTTCACCCCCAACCGAGTCGCAGGGGTAGGCCACAACTGCATCTGCCAGCAAGAAGGAGATGGGCAGGGCTAGGGCAAGCTTGAACAGATGGGTTGGTTTCTGCATGGTTCGACCCTGGAAACGGTGAAGTAGAAATGAGCTTGAATCCGCGAAGCACTTGGGTGGATGCACCAGCCAGGTGTGGGCAGCTTGCACCGCCCCTCCCTCAGTGATAAACCCAAAATCGCCAACTGTCGATAGGCTTGGCCGTGCTTCTGGGCTGGATCCCAAGGTTTTGCCGGCCTTCCTGTAGCAATTCTTCAAGGTCTTGGGATCCCTGGCAGCACTGGGTTGGCTCGGCGGGGCTCACAAACCGGCAAAGCGATCGGTGGCTTCCAGGAGGGCGGTGCGGATTCCGGGCTCGGTGATGGAATGGCCAGCATCGGGGATCATCCGAAACTCTGCTTCTGGCCAAGCCTGATGCAGCTCCCAAGCAGAGATGGGCGGGCACACCACGTCGTAGCGCCCCTGGACGATCACCGCCGGCAGATGCCGCAGCCGTCCCACCCCCCTGAGGAGCTGATCCTCCGGATCCAAAAAACCGCCGTGGACAAAGTAATGGCACTCAATGCGGGCAAAGGCCTCGGCAAACTCTCCCCGACCAAAGCGCTCGATGAGCTCTGGGCTGGGGATCAACTTGCTGGTGCTGGCCTCCCAGACGGACCAGGCGCGAGCTGCCCTCAGCCGTACCTGGGGATCTGGGTCGTTTAGGCGGCGGTGGTAGGCTGCCAGCAGGTCATCCCGCTCTTCGGGAGGGATCGGCTCCAGGTAATGTTCCCAAGCGTCGGGGAAAAAGTAGCCGGCCCCCGACTGGTAAAACCAGCGGAGCTCAAAAGGGCGCAAGAGAAAAATGCCCCGCAAGACAAACCCTAGGCAGGATTGGGGGTGGGTTTGCCCATAGGCCAGGGCAAGGGCACTGCCCCAGCTGCCCCCAAACACAAACCAGCGATCAATGCCCAGATGCTGGCGCAACTTCTCGATATCCGCCACCAGATCCCAGGTGGTGTTCTCCCGCAGCTCGGCATAGGGGCGGCTTTTCCCGCAACCCCGCTGATCGAACAGCACCACCCGCCAGCGGCTGGGATCGAAATACTGCCGGTAGATGGGATCGATCCCGCCTCCAGGCCCCCCGTGCAAAAACACCACCGGCTTGCCTGCCGGGTTGCCGCACTGCTCGTAGTACAGGGTGTGGAGGGAGGAAACCGCCAGAAAGCCTTGATCGTAGGGCTCGATGGGGGGATAGAGATCGCGCGACATAACTTGAAGCTCTGCTGGTCATCACTCTCAGGGTCTGCGCAGGGCAATGGTGGCCTTGGGCGGGATCCCTTCCTGAAAGGTCTCGCCATCCGCGGCCAGGATGACAAATTGCAGCTCCTGACCCGGCTGGGCGCCCAAATTGCTCCAGGGGATGGCCACCTCCAAACAGGCATCCACCACCGCCTTCACTTGATGGCCGATGGCGTGCCAGGTGTGGTACTCCCCTGCTTGCAAGAGCTGAGCTTGCACCTCCGCCGGATGCTGGCCGGTGCCAGGCGGCGGCAGCGACAGCTGCAGCAGGTGGCGGTAGTGGTAGTTGAGAGGAGCTTCTGCCGGCAACCCCTGCAGGGGAATGGGGCTGTTGACGGTGACACGGTTGGGGTAGAACCACAGCACCAGCAATTGCTTGGGCCGCTGCACCACCGAGTTAAAATCCAGCCGCAGGTAGAGGTTGAAGTGATCAAACCCGTACCAGAGGCGGCGAACGGCGCTGTTGCGGTGCATGGTGCCTCGGGCCGCTCCAATCTCCACCCGCCCCGCTTGGCTCCACTCCCGTTCTGCCGGACGACCGTTGATGGCCGGGTGGATAAACCCCTGCGGCAGACGATCCCCTAGGCCGTCATGATCCTCTAGGGGAAATTGCAGCACGGTCGGCACTGCCTCTCCCAAAGCGGTGTAGAGCGCCTGCAGGTGCTCCCGAAACAACTGATCGAAAACGGCATCATGGGCGGAAGAGTGGCCTGCCCCAAACCACCAGAACCAATCGGATCCCTCGGCGGCCCAGAGGGCTTCCCAGGCTTGGGGATTGGCGCGGGGATGATCCTGAATCACCTGGCGGGCCTGAGCCAAGAGCTCCCAAGCGCGGTTTTTGACGGGATCCCCAATCCAGGTGGTGAAATCTGCCTCGATCCAGGAGCCGCTGTGAAGTTGCTCTGCCGGCAAAAACTCGGTGGGCGGAAACTGATCCAGAAACTCCGAAACGGTCACCAGCCGCAGGGAGGAGTGCTGGCTGAGGCGGGTGTAAAGGTTTTCCAAGAAGGGCCGGCCATCTTGGGGGTAGTACTCCCAGCAGTTTTCCCCATCCAGAGCGATGGTCACCAGCCAGGGCTGCTCCTGGGGCAGGCGGTTGCGGATGCTCTCCAGATGGCCAATGAGATCTTTGGCGGCAGCATCGGCGGGCATGGCGCTGTAGCTGAAGCCAATCAAATCCGAAAGGCGGTGATCCCGAAAGACAATCGCCAAATCCCCCCGCTCGGTTTCCAGGCGGTAGGGGCGGTAGAGCTTCTCCGGCTCCAGAATGTGGCCCTGCCCATCGCGATGAAAAGGCTGGCCCAGGCTCCACCCCAAAACCCCTTCGTCGGAGATGATCCACTCAAAGCCCTGTTTTTGCACAATCGGCACAATGGCAGGGCTTACGGATTGCTCGGAAGGCCACAGGCCCCGCGGATCCCGGCCAAAGCGCTCCCGATAGATCTGCTTAGCCCGCTCCAGTTGGCTGTGGACATCCTGCTCCCAGTGAAAGGGGTAGCGAGGCAAAGGCAACCCTGGCCGAGCCACCCGCGCCGAGCGCTCGCTCACCAACAGGGGCAAGATGGGGTGGGTATAGGGGCTGGTGGTCAGTTCCAGTTGGCCGCTGCTCTGCAGTTTGGCGTGCTGGGGCAGGATAGCGCCGAGGATCTGTTGTTGCTTGGCGTAGATCCGCTGCCGATCCGCCAGGGTAAAACCGGATCCCATTTTGATCCAGCCCTCAATCTCAGGATCCTCCTGAAAGAGAGGATCAAACCAAGACAGGTTGTGCCAGGCCAGCAGATCGCTGAAGTCCTGCGGAGTCCAGTACTGCAGACACCAGTTCACCCCCTGAGATTCCCGTTGGTTGTAGAGCTGCCGATAGCGGGGATAGGGCTCGATCATGGTGGGGTAGTGGCTGTCGAAGAAGCGCTCGACCACAAAGCGCAGTTGATCGGGGCTGAGCTTTTCGACAGGGGATAGGGTCAGTTCCAGGTAAGGATCAAAAGCCGAGCCGGCCACATACTCTTCGATCTGTAGAATCAGGGAGGGCACCAGGTTAATCGTTTGGTGCAAGCGGGGATAGCGCTCCAGCAGCAAGACCAAGTCCAGGTAATCTTTGATCCCGTGTAGGCGCACCCAAGGCATGCGATATTTACCCGCCACCGGACTTTTGTAGAGGGGTTGGTGTTGGTGCCAAACCAGGGCGACGTGCAGCGGGTAGGTCATGGGCGGTACCGGATCCAACCATCACCCGGATACTAGCCCATCTGTCTGGCTCGCGATCGTAAGAAACTCTTGAATGTCTGAGCGCTGCCGGTGGGGAAAAGCTTGCCATTCGCAAGATTCCTCAGGAGAATGGCGGCAAAAGGAAGAGCTGAGCCATGACTGCCGCTACCCACCTTCTGGAACAGTCGATCGTTGTCTTTTCCCAAAACTATTTGCCCATCAGCCGGGTCAATATCAAGCGGGCAATCGTGCTGCTGCTAACAGGCAAAGCCGAACCGCTCTCGATGATGAATGTGCCGGTGTGGAAGGTGCGCTCCCCCAGCCAGGTCATTGAAGTGCCCGAACATATTCGCCTGACCATCAAGGGCAAAGAGCGCGCTTGGCGCGTGCCCCCTGTGAATCGGCGGGAGGTTTTGCGGCGGGATCACCACACCTGCCAGTATTGTGGCACCACCCACAATTTGACCTTGGATCATGTCGTGCCCCTCTCCAAAGGGGGATCCCACAGTTGGGACAATGTGGTGACGGCTTGCGAACGCTGCAATCAACGCAAGGGCAACCGCACCCCTGAAGAAGCCAACATGCCCCTGCGCAGCAAACCCCGTGCCCCTCTCCACCCGACGGTGGCTTTTGCGGAGCAGTTCTGGCGCGAACACCAAAGTCGGCAAGAGTGACATCCTCCCGGCGCTCATCCTATGGACAGAGCGCGGGCCACCCTTCCCGTCAGCAGGACGGAGTCCTTACCTCGCGGTCGGGCATTCCTGCCCCACGCCACTTGTCTGGGTCTACAACCCCCGACAGAACAACTGGACAGGCGGTTCCCCTTCCCCAGCCTCCCCCCTAGGCACTGCCAGCTCGCAAAACAACCTCTAATCCACCCAGCACAGTTCCCAAGGCTGAGGCTGAGTCCCGATGCACCCGGTACCGGCATTCAGGGCACTGAGGCCCCCCGACAGCCCAGCTGTTGCTAACCATCCCCCAGCACTTGCAACCGATTTGGCCGCTTCCTTTGGGGTCAACCTTGGCAAAGTCCACCCCACCCTTCCAGCAAACCCACTTCAGAAGGCAGAGAATCTATCCCCAGGCAGCCTCGACGCAATCCTTGGGCAACATCCCCCTTGCCCAGCCCTTGGCCTTGAGGTCTTCCACAAAGATCTTCCACAAAGAAAAGATAGAGAGGGTCTGCCCTCGGTCTCAACGCCAATGGGCCCTCTGGAAATGAAACTCTTGGCAACCATTGGCAATGCCCTGCTGCATCCTGGCAACCTGCAGTGGTGCTCTCTTCCAGTGGCAAGACCCCTGCTGTTTTCTCGCCCCCCTGGGTTGCAGCCTTCTCAGCTGGCCTTGCAGGGCTTTGAAGCCCTTGGGCCGTTCCCAAAAGCGCCCTCTGAAGTCGTCAGGAATTGCTCCAAAACCAGGTCAATCCCCGTCGTCCGCCCGTGAGCTGGTTTGTTGGGAGGCATCTGGATAAGCCCAGTACTTGTAGGTTACCGCCAGCATAAGTAGGCTTTACTACAGATTTCGCTCAGGGGTATGGCGGGGATCCATGTATCCCAGTGCTCACCCTGCGGCTAGAGCATGGGACCTATTGCCCCCGCACCCCCGTTAGTTAAAATTGTTGGTACTAGAACTGTAAGGCACAGCTTCTTCTAGCTTTGTCCAGGTTTGCGGCTGAGCTACAGGTGCTCTGTTGTGGGCAAAGGGAACTTGCACCTCGGCTGCAGCAAGCAAGGTGGGGGTTGGCTTCCTGCTCAGCAGGTTTTGGGAAAGGTTGTAAGTCGGCTCAGAAGAGGACTGGGTGTTTTGGGGCAGATGAAAAGTAGCTTAGTGCAGCTCGATTATCGAGTTTATAAGTTGGCGCGGCTGTTGAGCGAATATATTGGACTCCGTCCCGCTGACGCGATTGGAGTTGGGGAAATGGGTTGCCCTGTCTGCTGGCTCGCTGGGTGAAGAGCCTTCTGGCAACGAACATCAAGCCTGGCTGCACAAATTTTCAGCTAGAAATCGCAGGAGCCCCGCACTGTACCCGTAGGGTCAGTGTCGGGAGGAATGCGGAAGTTATGATAGAACCATGACCCAAGTCCTGACCGTCCCCTGCAAGCTCAAGGTGTCCCAGTCGCAAGCCGCAAAGTTGGATGCGACAATGGATGCCTTTGTGCAGGCGTTGAACTGGGTCAACCAAAACACACCAGAAAAAGTAGTCAACGCAGTCAAACTCCAGTCCCTTTGCTATTACCAGATTCGCGCTCGGTTTGGCTTGTCCAGTAATCTGGCCCAGCAGGTCTGCAGACGGGTGGCAGGCGCTCGCAAAGTGGCGAGACAGCGCAACCGTCCAGTTAAAGAGTTCAAGCGTAGGTTCGTTACCTACGATGCACGTATCTTCTCGTTTCGCGAGAAAGACTGGACAGTGTCGCTTGCCACGGTTGATGGAAGAGAACGCTTTGAGCTAGCCATTGGCAACTACCAGAGGGGAATGCTGGCTGGCTCTAACCCCAAATCGGCCACCCTAGTCCAGCGCAAAGACGGCTCCTACTCCATCCAGATTTGTGTCGAGGCAGAGCCCCCCAAGCAACAGAACACCGACAAGGTGATTGGTGTTGACCTGGGACGGCGAGACATTGCACATACCTCCGAAGGAGACAACTGGAATGGACAGCAGCTGAACAAAGTCCGAGATCACTACTGTCGGTTAAGAGCGTCTCTTCAGCGCAAGGCCAGTAAGGGCACCCGCAGTTGCAGGCGGCGATGCCGTCAACTGCTGCAACGGCTGTCTGGCAGGGAGAGACGCTTTCAAGCTTGGGTGAACCACAGTATCGCTAAGCGCATCGTTAAAGCAGCTCAGTCTCTTTCTGCCTGCATTGCCATTGAGGACTTAAGCGGCATTCGAGAACGCACCAATCAACACCCCCGCAGTCGTGAGGAGCGGCGGCGTAGCAATAGCTGGGCGTTCTACCAGCTGCGGCGGTTTATCGAATACAAGGCTGTGAGGGCGGGTGTCAAAGTGGTAGCTGTCCCTGCGGCCTATACCTCGCAGATCTGCCACAAGTGCCTGCATATTCATCCCGACTCCGCTCAATCCTGTCGCAAGGGTAAGCAGTTCAAATGCGGGCACTGCGGTTGGGAAGGGGATGCGGATTTTAACGGTGCGAAGGTGATTGCGCTTTTGGGGGCTGCCGTAAACCAGCCTAGAGGTTCGTGGTTGGCTTGCCAACTGCAGGGCTGCCGAAAGCCCGCTTTGTATTGCGAAGCAGTCAGGGTCGGGTAGTTTACTTTACTTGTCAGAGCAGGCTCCTTGCCCTGGCCTCAAGGATCGGGATCCCGTAGGCTAGGTAGGCCCTCCCCTGCTGCACTCAACATGTGGATCCCTTCTTGGTGGCCGAAGCTCAGTTTTCAGGTTTGGCTGATCTTTATCGGTCGGCTGCTTTCCCAAACTGGAACCGGCTTTACCTTGTTTTATGCCAGTCTCTTTTTTGTGAATCAGGTGGGGCTGACCGCCACCCAAGTGGGCCTGGGGCTAGGCATTATGGCTTTTGCCGGGGTGTTTGGCCGCATCCTGGGCGGCTCGATGGCCGATGGAGCTTGGGGGCGCCGTTCCACTTTGATCCTCTCTCTGGCTATTTCCACCTTGGGGTCGTTTGGGTTTGCGCTCTCCTATGACTTCTGGAGTTTTGCCCTGGCCAATATGGCTGCAGGCTTGGGGCAGGGGTTGTACTGGCCGCCTGCGGAAGCGATTGTAGCAGATCTAACCACTCGTGAGCAGCGCAACGAAGCCTACGCTCTCAACCGTCTGGGGGATAACCTGGGCCTCAGCCTTGGGGTGGCTATGGCCAGCACGCTGGTGGCTCTGACGGGGGCCTATCGGCTCTTGTTTGTAATCGACGGTGTCACTTTTCTAATCTTTCTGGCAGTACTTTGGTTTTTTATCCGGGAAACTCGGGCGACTTGTCCGGCAGCAGAGCCTGTGTTGGCAGGTTGGAAAACCGCCCTTAGAGATCGCTCCCTTTTGGTGTTTGGCCTGTCGAATATCCTGTTCACCACCTATGTGGCCCAGCTCAGCAGCAGCATGCCCCTTTACTTCCGCAATGGGGTAGGGATCCCAGAGGTGCAAATCGGCATTTTGTTTGCCTTGCATGGGGCCTTGATCGCTCTGCTGCAGATGCCGGTGGCCCGTTGGTTGAATCGCCGGACGCGCATCCAAGGGTTGCAGGGATCCGCCCTGATGTGGGGGGTGGGATTTCTTTTGGTTTGGCTTAGCGGTCTGGCGGCGGAATTGGGGGCTCCGGCCCCGGCGGTGGCAGTCTTGGCGCTGGCGGTGCTCTCTTTGGCGTTGGTGAGCTACAACCCCTCTGCCTCTGCTTTGGTGGCGGATTTGGCGCCGGATCACTTGCGGGGGGTGTATCTGTCGGTCAACTCCCTCTGCTGGGCGGCGGGGTTTGCTCTTGGCCCAATGATTGGGGGGATGGCCTTGGACTTGCCGCAACCGTGGGCAAGCGGGTTGTGGATCTTTTGGGTGATCACCGTCAGTTGGGTTTGGGGGATCCTCCGCTTTCTGAACCGCATTCTGCCCTGCAAGGTGAATAGGGCCGCAGTGCCTCCGGTGATGGAGCCCGCTCCCCTCGGTGACGCAGAACGCTAGAGCCCAGGAAAGAAGCAGATTTTGGGATCCCAGTCTTGGCCAACAGCTGGTTAGAGTATGGATGTCGAACAGGAAGGCTAGTTCTGCTCTTGTACCCTGCAATTTCTAGCTGACAGGTTTGGGCTACATCTTAGAGGACTGAGCCTTTGCGTAAACTACCCGACACCAACCGCTAGGCGGTACGGAGCGGGCTTTTAGTAGCCCTGCAGTTAGCAAGCCAACCACGAGCCTCTGGGGTGGTTTACAGCACCCCCAATCGACCGTTACCAGTGCCCTAAACAGCCGTTTCTGGTGTCCGCAGTATTATTATAGCATTCCTCCCGACACCGACCCTACGGGTACAGTGCGGGGCTCCTGCAATTTCTAGCTGACAATCATCGGCATTCCCTTTGGCTGGCAGAGCATCAAACTGGGGTTCTTGCCCCCTTCGGAAAGAAAGTGGTGGAGTATCCCGATGCCAACAGCCCGCTGCTGCTGATCTTTAACGTCATCTGGCTATTGCTGTTTGGCTGGCCGTTGGTGCTTAACCATCTCTTCTGGGCTGTGATTCTGGCAATCACCATTGTTGGGATCCCCTTTGCCAAACAACACATGAAGTTAATTATTTTGTCGTTGTTGCCCTTTGGCCGAGATCTGCGCTGAGAAAGTGGGTGAACCTAGATTGTGGGTTTATTGAGGGGTACGGCCAAACTGGTTATTAGGCATTTCTCACTTGGGATGCAGGAGAGTTTTCTGTCGGGTTGTCAGGATTTGGGGTTGCCAATTGCCAAGGCTGCTCTCGGAGTTGCTCTATTGAACCATCGTCAAACTATTGGTAATGACTTGTCTCATGTAATTTCCCCAAGTTTGAGCGGCTATGCTGCTGCTTCCTCGTGTTGGGCTAGAGTCATCATTGCCCAGCCAAATGCCGGTCACCAGGGGAGGGTTGGGCGTGTAGCCGATAAAGAGCAGATCCTTGTTGGCGGTGGTGGTGCCGGTTTTACCGGCTTCTCCAATGCCGAGCCGGGCAGCAGTGCCGGTGCCGGAGCTGATCACCCCTTGCAGTACGGTTGTCATCTGTTGGGCGACGGTTTCTGGCAGGACAAGTCGCTGAGAGCGGGGATCCTCCCGACCAGGGTAAATCTCACGGCAGGTGCGAAAGTCGTTGGGGTTGGCGCAATCGCTGCTATCCAAGATGCGGCGGATGGTGTGGGGCCTTGACCAAAGGCCACGATTGGCAAAAGGAGTGAAGGCCGCTGTCAACTCCAGCAAGTTCACCTCCATGGTGCCGATCACCATAGAAGGATAGGGTTGCAACGGCGATTGGATGCCCATTTGCCGGGCCGTCGCCACCACTTGCTCTAGACCGACTTGTTGGGCCAACCGCAGGGCAATCACGTTTTCGGAGAGGATCAGGCCGCGGGCCAAATCCATAGGGGCCGATCCCGAGCGACAGCCCCGAAAGGTGAGGTTGCCCCAGGTGAGGGGCTCGCAAGACAACACTTGGGAGAGAGGGATCCCCTGGGTGAGGGCAGCCGCATAGGTGAACACTTTGAAGGTGGAGCCCGGCTGCCTTTGAGCTTGGGTAGCCCGGTTGAAGGGGCTGGCGTTGTAGTCGATCCCGCCCACCAAAGCCAGCACTTCGCCGTTGCGGCTGTCGAGACTGACCAAAGCGCCTTGGCTGAAGCCCAAGCGGGATCCCGACTCGCGCACCGTTTGGGCCAGGACTTGCTCTGCCAAACGCTGGTAGGGCAGATGCACCGTGGTTTCGATGATGAAGTTGCCCTCTGCCGAGAGGTCTTGGCCCAAAAGCTGCCGCAGCTCCTGGAAGACAGCGCTGTAAAAGTAGGGAGCAACTGTCATGGTTTGGGAGCGCAAATTGGGGTTGAGGGTGAGGCGACTGCGCCGGGCCCGCCGAATCTCCTCTTCGGGGAAGACTTTCAGCTCGCTCAGGCGATCCAACACCCGATCCCGGCCTCGAACGGCGGCATCATAGTTGGCGACGGGGTTAAAGGCGTTGGGCGCGGGCAAAATGGCCGCCAGAGTCGCAGCTTCGGAAAGGCTGAGCTGGCGGCTTGGGATCCCGAAATAGAACTGGGCAGCAGTTTCAAAGCCGTAGATGCCGTTGCCCAGGTAAACATTGTTGAGGTAGAGAGCGAGGATTTCGTCTTTGCTGTAGCGCTGTTCCAGCTTCAGGGCAGCGACGGCCTCCCGCAGCTTGCGCCCGAAGGTGTTGCCGGAGCCGGTGTAGTCCCGCAGCACGGTGCGGGCCAGTTGTTGGCTGATGGAGCTGCCCCCCTGCTGCACTTCCCCCGAGCGCAGGTTCACCCAAAAGGCGCGGGCAATGCCCAGCAGATCCACCCCAAAGTGGGAGTAAAAGCGGTGATCTTCGGCGGCGACCACCACCTTGGGCAAAATCGGCCCAAAAGCTTCTAGGTTGGGCAGCTCCCGGTAGGTGTCCCCCTGATGGCGGCGCAGCTCCGTCTGCTGATCCCCGGCCAGGACGATCAGGGGGTTGCGATCTGCGGAGAGGGGTGGCTCCACTGAGAACTTGCTCCACTCATGGCCGATCCAAATCCTTGCCCCCAGCCCCAAGACCACCATCAGGATGAGGCAGCCACGCACCCCATACACCTGTGGTGGGGGTGGATCCAGCACCTCTATGGCCACGCTCTCCGGATCCCGAGGCGGGCCAAGGCTCAGTTGCTGGCCATGCCGCAAGATCACCCGGCGCACCCGCTCGACACCACCGAAGGGTTTGAGGCGGAAAACGCCGTTGGTCGAGTCTTGATCTTCTAGCTGGTAGCGACCGGCATTCCACCCCAGCCAGTAGAGAATAGGGGGCAACGGGATCCGCCAACCCAGACCGGGCAGGCGCCAATCCGGGCGGGGACGGATGTGGGCGTGGAGATGGCTCACCGCGGGGGCAGGGATGCGAATGGTGGCCACCGTCTGGCTGCGACCGAGAATGTCGGATCCCTTCAGGGCAACCACCTGGGGGGGCTCTCCCGGGCAGGTAATCCGCAGGCGCACCGGGCGCTTGGGGGGAGGAGGTTCGGGGGGTTTGAGGAGAGCTGTAGGCCCGATAGGGAAGGGCCTGGCCAGGGTTTTGAAGAAGCGAGCGACGGTGCCCAACAGCGGCTTTTTGTCTTCAGAAGCAGACATGGCTCAGTCCCCCCGCAATTCGCGCGCACGGCGCAGCAGCTCCTGCATGGTCTGGCCGGGACGAGGGCCGCCTGCTGCTGAATTGAGGTTACGGGCTTTGGGAGGCCGGGCAACGGGGGCAGCCGGGGGTAGGGTGGGAGAGGAGGGGGAAGGTGGTGGAGCACCGCTGGGCAGCGTGGGATCCCAGAGGGCCATGTAAAGATGGCCTTGGGCGCTGCGTTCGATCCTGCCGGCCCAGGGGCCAACGCGGAATTGCACTCGCCCGGAACGTCCCTCGCGCACAGCCTGCAGTTCTCGCTGCAGTTGAGCAGGCAAGGGGGCTTGCAGCATATCCTCCAAGAGGCCTTCCACTTGAGGGGTGGGTACGCCATCGGTGACGGTGGCTTCGGTTTGCCGCAGGGCCAGGCTGGATTCGTCGTAGGTGAGGCCCAAGTCCACCCCGCCAAAGCGGTACAGGTCGTACACGGTATTGGGCCAAGCGCCCTGCCCCTGCTGGTTGGGGGATCCCAGGCTGGCCCGTACCGTCTCGCGGGAAGTCTCCAGGGGAAAGGCGCGAAACACCGGCTCGCTCCGGGTGTAGGGTTCCAGCTCCGGCGCGGGATCCCGCCGTTTGCTCCGCTCTGAAGCCAAAACAAGGAACTCAGGGATCCCCTCCAGCGGCGGCTCCTCGCTCGAACCACTCTCCTCAGACAGGGGATGGGCATTCTCTGGGGCAATGGGATCTTCCACTGCCGGACGAGATCCTGGCCCGGAAACACGGGGGGCCGAGGGGCGCTGCAGCAACTGTCCCCATTGCCAACTCACCAAAACCCAGCCCAGCAGCCCGCCCATCAGAAAGGGAATCAGGCGCACCCAAAGCAGGGATCCCCCGTTCTCGACCTCCGTGGCCGCCGTCAAGGGCCTGAGCCGCAGAGTACCGGCTGTAACCAAGGACGGCGCAGCGGCAGGGAGACCTCCAGAAAGTGGGCCAGAGGCAGCCTCTTCCGACGAGGCGACTGGGACCTGAGGGGCAATAGATCCCTGTGCTCTGGCTTGAATGTGCTCCAGCTCCGCCAACACATTGGCCACCGACTGCGGGCGGGCGGCAGGATCTTTGGCCAGGCAACCGAGGATCAAGTCAGACAAACCGGCGGGCAGCGGAAACTTCAGTCCCCAGTCTTCTAGAGGGATGGGCCGGTGCTTGTGGTGGGCCTGGTACCAGCCCGGGAAAGATTCGGTGGTGGGCTTGAGGGGCATCTGGCCAGACACCATCTGGTACAGCATGATCCCGAAGCTGTAGATGTCGGAACGGACGTCCAGCGGCAACCCTTCCAGCTGTTCCGGGGAAGAATAGGCCAGCGTTCCCAGGTAGGCATGGGTAAAGCTCAAAGATTCATGGCTGTTGAGCAGCTTGGCAATGCCGAAATCCACCAGCTTCGCCAGTTCCCCAAAACTGTCATCGGCCACCACGATCACATTGGCCGGCTTCAAATCGCGGTGGATCACCTGTACCCTTTGCCCTTCCATGAGGATCCCCTCGTGGGCCGCCTTTAACCCCAGGCCAATTTGGCGGGCCAGCCGGAAAAAGCGCTCCAAAGGCAAAGCCCCCGCGGCCAGAATATCCTTGAGGGTCTTGCCGTTCAGGTATTCCATCACATAGAAAGGCACCTCATCGGGGGTAATACCATAGTCATTGACTTTGACAATGTGCAGGCTTTTTTGGCCCAAAGCCGCGCAGGCTTTCGCTTCCCGTTCAAAGCGCAGGCGGGTGCGCCGATCCATTGCCGGCTGGGAGAGCAGCTTGACGGCCACTTCCACCCCACCAAAGAGCAAATCTTGAGCCAAATAGACTCGCCCCATGCCTCCCTGTCCCAGCAGATGTACGAGTCGATAACGCTGAGCCAAGAGGCGACCCAAAAAGGGATCCGACGCAGTAAACATAGGGAATTGCGGCGGTACAGAGAACAGGTTTGCAAGCCTCGCGAAGGGATCCGGCAGGAGCGGGCTACCTCTACCATAAGCACTGGAGCCGTTATAGGCCATGCTCACCGCCGTCAATCCAGTTGCCCTTGATGTCTTTGCCAATTGTTTACCACCCCGACTACAGTGCCCCCCTGCCGCCGGACCACCGCTTTCCCATGCCGAAATTTCGCCTCTTGCAAGAGCTGCTGCTGCGGGAAGGGGTGATCCGCCCCCAGCAAGTGCACCACCCTGAGCTGCCCCCTCTCGCCTGGATTGAGTCGGTACATACCCCTGAGTACGTCAGGGCCTACTGTGAGGGATCCCTGGAGGCCAAGCTGCAGCGGCGCATCGGCCTGCCCTGGAGCCCGGAGCTGGTGCAGCGCACCTGTCGAGCGGTGGGGGGTACCGTCTTGACCGCCCAATTGGCCCTGCGCCATGGCTTGGCCTGCAACACCGCCGGTGGCACCCACCATGCCTTTCCCGGCTACGGCTCCGGCTTTTGTATCTTCAACGACCTGGCCATTGCCGCCCAAGTCCTGCTGCAGCAAGGGCTGGTGCAAAGGCTCTTGATCGTGGATCTGGATGTCCATCAAGGAGATGGCACTGCTTGGATCTTTCGCTCCGAGCCGCGGGTGTTCACCTTTTCCATGCACTGCGAGGCCAACTTCCCCGCCACCAAACAACAGAGCGACCTGGACGTGCCCCTGCCAGTAGGCATGGAAGATGAAGCCTATCTCCAGACTTTGGCCGACCACTTGCCCGATCTGTTGGCTCAGGTGTGCCCTGACTTGGTGCTCTACGATGCCGGTGTGGATCCCCACGAGGAAGATCTCCTGGGCAAGCTGGCCCTTAGCGACCAGGGCCTGTTTCGGCGGGACATGCAGGTGCTGAATACTTGCCTAAAGCAGGGCTATCCTGTCGCCTGCGTCATCGGCGGCGGCTACGGCAAAGACCTCGACCGCCTTGTGTATCGCCACTCCCTGCTGCACCGAGCGGCCAGCGAAGTGTACCGCCAATACCGTCTCTAGCCGGGGGCAAACTAGGTTGTGTTGATCTTTCATTTGAGCCAAAAGAGAGCACTGACGAGATAGAGAAAACTCAAGAAGTTCCTGGCCAATTTGTCAAAACGAG